>JBMSAV010000030.1:0-2112 GCA_049414645.1 Candidatus Aenigmatarchaeota archaeon | reverse complement strand
AGGATTTAAAAAAATTAGTTGACGAATGTCACAAAAGAAATATAAAGGTAATATTAGATTTTGTTCCAAATCATGTATCTTTTAAAAATCCTATATTTTTAGATGCACAACGAAATAGAAGCAGTAAGTATTTCAATTGGTTCATTTTCAAAAAATGGCCAAAAGAATATTTATGTTTTCTAGATGTAAAGGAATTGCCTAAGTTAAATCTTGAAAATGAAGAAGCAGCGAATTACATAATTTCTGCGGCAAAGTATTGGGTATTGAAGTTTGATATAGACGGTTATAGACTAGATCATTCTATAGGTCCTCCTCTAAGATTTTGGAGGAAATTCAAAAAAGAAATGAAAGAATTGAAAAAGGATTTCGTATTAATAGGAGAGCATGGAAATGCTCTAGGATGGTATTTCGACGCATGTTTTAAAAAAGATCATATAGAGACGTTATGGTTTATTAGAGACTTGCCCAATAATGTAAGAAGAAAAATCGAATCTTTAATTGATAAAAGTGATCTTTTTTCTATAATAGAACTAAACGATATTTTAATGAAATACACTCAAGACATCTTTGATGGATGTATAGACTTTACTTTTATGGACTTGTCATATGCTATAGCAAGTAATAAATTAACGATGAAAGAATTTGAAATTTTATTGGAAAAACACTATAAAAAGTTTAGTAAAGGTTTTAATTTGATTACATCGCTTAGTAATCATGATAGAGGTAGATTCTTATCATATTTTGGTAAAAAGAAATTAATTGACTTTTCAATACTACAATTCTCTATTTCCCAGCCAACTCTTATTTATTATGGAGAGGAGATAGGTTTGAAAGGTAAAGGAACTTTCGAGAAAGCAAGAGAGTTTATGAGTTGGAATGAAAAACATTGGAACAAAGATATATTTATGCATTATAGAAGATTGTTCATAAAAAAATTAAGTAATTAAAAATAATTTTAAATTAATGAGGATTTTGTTTTTTCTCTTTGACGGATTGGCCGATATCCCCGAATCAGAAACACCATTAAGCAAAGCGAAAAAACCAAATATAGATTTTTTAGCTAAAAAAGGAATTGTAGCCAATTTACAATTGTTTAATAAATCAGATTGGAATGAGCAAACGAGGGCTAGTGTTAGCCATTTAGCAAACATTTCTTTGCTTGGTTATGATATAAAGAAGTTTCCATTGAAAAGAGGAATTCTAGAAGCGATCTCAGCAGGAATAGAAATGAAGAATGGTTGGCTAGCATTGAGATGCGATTTTGCAACAATCAAAGATGGAATTATTGTTGATAGGAGAGCAGGAAGAAATATTTACGGTTTAGACAGACTTGCTAAGGCATTAAACAAAATAAAAATTGGTGTTCCATTTGTTTTCAAAAGAACTTATGGTCATAGAGCAGTTTTAGTAATAAAAGAAAAGTTAAGCGATAATTTTGAAGCAAATGATCCTCTTAGCAATAATCGGCCACCAAAAGAATTTGTGGCAAAAGATAAACAAGCTGAAATCTCTGTAGAAATTGTTAAAAGGTTTTTAGAAAAAGCTGTAAAAGTTTTAGAAAAACATAAAGCCAACAAGGAAAGAATTAGAAAAGGCATACCACCAGCTAATTATTTGCTTTTCAGAGAACCTGGAAGCAAGATAATGGTGTTAAGACCTTCATTCAGAAGCAGATTTCATGTAAGGCCTTTAGTAATTTCTGAAGCTGGGGTGATGAAAGCGACTTGCATGTTAGCTGGATTTGATGCAATAGAAATTCCTGAAGGTTTAGATTATAAAAAGGGAATAAGGTTTATCTTTGAGAAAATTGAAGAAAGTTTGCCTATCTATGATTTCATTTATGCTCACATAAAATGGACTGACGAGGCTGCTCATGATGGAGATTTTGAGAGAAAGAAGAGAGTTATAGAAGAGTTTGACAACTATTTGGAAAGTTATAAAAATTTTGAAGGAAGAATTGTAATAACAACAGATCACATAACTTCATGCAAGACAAGAAAACATGAATTTGGAAGCGTCCCAGTTTTAATCTCTCCGGTTAAATCAAAGGAGAAGTTTGAAACTTTTGATGAATTTGTTGCAAGTAGAAGTATGAGATTAAAACCAAATAAG
>JBMSAV010000029.1:0-6138 GCA_049414645.1 Candidatus Aenigmatarchaeota archaeon | reverse complement strand
GGAATGATGTTGAGAAATTAGAAAAGATTTTTAGAGAATTAGGAGAAAAGGCAAGACAGATAGCTGAGTTTGGCATTGGCACTAATCCAAAAGCTAAGATTATTGGTAATATTCTTGAAGATGAAAAAGTTTTTGGAACTTGCCATTTTGCTTTGGGTAACAATGTAAATTTTGGCGGAAATAATGATGTTAGTTTTCATCTTGATGGAATAATTGAAAAGCCAACTATTATAGTTGATGGAAAAGAAATAATGAGAAATGGAGTTTTATTATTTTAAAAGTAAAAAGAAGAAAACGTTAAGCAAGATTAAAACTAGAAAATATTTGAATGTTGCAAAAAAAGTCTTTTTACTATTTTTTAGTATAAATAGAGAATTACCTATTATATTGCTACTCGTTAGAATTAAAATCAAATTTTTAGCATTTTCTGCATTAAAAGTCGAAAATATAACTGTTAGAGAACTTATATCTATCAATCCTACCAAAAGCGCTAATATTTGAGATGCAAACATTCCAAAACTTTTGTTTATTATACTTGCTAGTATAAATAAAACAGAGAATAGAATAATATAGAAAGTTGCGAACTTGAAAGAGATAGGAGAGGTAAGATTTATGTCTACTTCTTTTATAACATTCTTTTTTCCCTTAAATAGAAAGTAGGAAGTTATAAATCCAGAAATTGATGAAAGCAGCAGAAAAATGTTTGAAAAAATAAAACTTGGGTTTATTATAGAAGATAATATGTATGCTCTCAAAAGCATTGAGGAAAGAGAAGCTAAAAATGGAAAAGCAATAGGTTTTTTAATTTTAGATGAGAGCAAGCTTGAAATGTATATAGAATTTATCAATCCTCCTAAAACGCTGCCTAACAAAATTCCCCTTCTTTTTGAAATTCTAAAAATCAAATAAACTAGAAAACTCAAGCCAAATATAACAACCAAGGCTTTCCAAACAAATTTTAACTTTAATATTCCAAAAGGATCAATTGGATAATCTGGTAATATTGGATAGATTACCAAAGCTGCTACACCAAAAATTATAAAATCTTCTATTTCCCTTCTTGTAACTTTGTGTGCAAACTCATGCAAGCTTTCTTTTAAAAGAAGGATTAAAGTTAGGGAAAAAGCTAGAGTTAAAGAAATTATGTATGGATAGCTTTCGTAATATATGATAACTCCTATTAAGAAAGTAAGGAAAAATGCTATTTCTGTCGTTATTCCCTTTCCTATTTTATAGATAACTCTTTTATAAAAGTTTAAAGCAGAAAGAATAGTTATAGCAAAAAATGAAATGAGTAAAATAGCGTTAGAAAAAATGTTAGACAAATGACTTGAAATCAAACCAAAAAGGCAAACAAGCATGAAAGTTCTAAATCCAGCAAAACTTTCTTTCATTCTTTTCTCTCTTTCTATCCCAATCAAGGCCCCCAAAGCTAAAGAGATTAGAATTTTTACTAGCAACTCTTCCATTTTTCTAACTTTTAAACGAAGTATAAATATTTATGGAGCTAGAAGAATTGTGCAAGTCTGAGATAGAGAAAATGGAAAGTATTTTGAAAGAAGTTATGGTTAAAGATGTTAGAGCTCTGGAAGTTTACAATCTTGCTTTAAGTTATTTTACTGATGCTAAGCATTTCTTTGATAAAAAAGATTTTGTGAGAGCATTTGAGGCAATAGTTATTTGCTGGGCATATTTAGATGCTTGTTTACATTTCAATTTCTTAGAAATCCCAGAAGAATTTAAGAAACACTTTACTGTTTGAAGAAAGTTGTAATAAAAATAGAATTATCTTATGATAATTAACTTTCTTTCTTGCAACAAAAACCACTAATGAGGAAAATTTTGATAGTTAGTAGTGCAATAGCAATTTTTGGCATATGCTTGCTTTTTTACCTTGCTAAAACTTCAAAACCAAATTTTGTTCCTTTAAGCGAAATAGATTCAACATACATAGGAAAAACAATTTCTACCAGCGGAAGGATAGTTTCTGTAAATTACAACAAAGGAAACATTTTTCTAACAATTTATGATAAAAACTCGTCCATCAACGTACCAATTTTTTCCAACGTAGCAAAATATTTGAATGTTAACTTTAAAAAAGGTCAAAAAATTGTCGTTAGTGGAGTGGTAGATGAATACAAAGGAAAGCTTCAAATAATTCCAAGAAAGACTAGCGATATAAAAGTGGTGGAATGATAGATTATTTTTTGGTTATTTTTTCTGGAACCTTCATTGGTATTTTAACCGGATTGCTCCCAGGAATGAGCATTAATAATCTTTTGCCCGTTTTTCTAACTTTTACGTTTCTTAAACCAGAAATGTTGGCAATTTTTATTGCGAGCGTTGCTATCTCTCAGCTACTTACAAACTTTTTTCCATCTATATTTCTTGGTGCCCCTAGCAGTGAAACTTCAATATCCGTTTTACCTGGACATAAATTGTTGCTAGAAGGAAGAGGTTACGAGGCTTTAAAACTTTGCTTAAGTGGAGCAATTTTTTCTATAGTTTTCTCTTTAATTTTAATTTTTATTCTCTCCCCATTCTTTAAAGATTTTTACTATACCTTAAGACCTTATGTTTTTTATCTAATTTTCTTTGTCTCTATTTTTATGATTCTTTCAGAGAAACAACCAAAGGAAATTCTTTTCTCTCTTCTAATTTTTCTTCTAGCGGGCTTTGTTGGAGTAGTAATTCTAAGCTCCCCTTTATCATCTTCAAATATTCTATTTCCAATGCTTTCTGGATTTTTTGGCTTAAGCACGTTAATAATAAGTCTAAAGGAAGAATCTTTCTTACCAAAGCAAAAAATAGACGAAGAGTTAAAAATAAAGAAAATAAATTTTGTCAAATCTTCTTTGCTAGGTTCAATTTTTGGTTTGATTGTTGGCTTTTTACCAGCAGTCGGCGTTAGTCAGGCAGCTGTAATAGCGCAAACTTTAGCGAAACTTGGAGACCCAAGAAACTTTTTAGTTACAATAGGAGCAATAAGCGTAGCAAATGAAATTTTTTCTTTAAATAGTTTATACTTAGTTAACAATCCAAGATCTGGGGCATCGGCAGCTATTCAAAGAATTTTACCAGAAATAAGCTTTCAAGATTTTTTAACAATAGTAGCTTCAATCTTGATATCATCTTCTCTAACAATAGTTTTTATTCTCTTTTTTGCAAAGAAATTTCATAAGCTTCTTCTAAAAGTAAACTATTCAATTCTAAACATTGTAATTATTCTGTTTCTTTCTTCTCTTGTTTTTATTTTTACAGGCTTCGTTGGTTTGTTAGTATTTTTCACTTGCGGAGCTATTGGAATTTTGGCGGCAGAATTAAACGTTAGAAGAAGTCATTGTATGGGTTGTTTACTTGTTCCAAGCATGATTTTCTTTTACGGCGCTACCAATACTGTTTTATCGTTTTTATTTGGTTAACTCTAAAGGAAGTTCTCCTCGATAGTTTACAATAAGCTTTCTAGATTTACATTTTCTCCCTAGATATTCTTCTAATTTTTCGAAATTTGAGTTTAGGTTGCAACCTACTACTCTAACTATAATTGTTCCTTTTCCACATACCCAGGATAAGTATCCAGCGCTATGAGCTCTATGAACGACTCTTCTACTATATATACAGCGTTTATTCCTCCTTCATTGCTTTCTTTTCCTTACTTGAAGTATATTTGCTATATTTTTGCCGACTCATCTTCTTCTTTGGTAGATGGTAAGAATTCGGGATCATAAAGAGCTATTGTTTCCCTTCCAAATTCCCTTTTAATTATAATTGTAAAAATAATCTTAAAAAGTTTCAAAATTATTTTAAGAATTTTTCTTCCAAACTTTTCATATATTCAACGCTTTTCTTAACATCGACAAACCTCTCTTCAACAAATTTTATATCTTCTACGCTAATCTTCTCTCTTTTATTCTCTTTTGCAACTTCATAGGCTGGGGCTAAAAGTTGAATTGCATGCCTTAAACTAGTCTTCTCTCCAATTTGTGTTAAATAATCTAAAGCTTCTTTTTCTATTTTAACCTTCTCTTTTTCGGCTCTTATCTCCAAAATTTTTCTTATTTCTTCTTTTGTATAAGGTTTAGTATTTATTATCAAAAGTCTGTCTAGCAAATCTAATGGAATTCCATGAGGCGAAACGATATCAGTCCCTCTAACGTTTGTTAATCCTCTGTTTGTTGCAAAAATTAGAATTGGGCAAAGCTCTTGCTCCATCGCTCTGTTCAAGAAAGCAAAAGTCTCTATGTCAAGCATACTAACTTCATCTATAAAAACTACACCGGGCAACAATTCACATTTTCCTTGTTGCACTAATTCTTTTATGTACTCATCAACCTGCTGCCTTATTTCTGGCTCTATTTCCTTACTTTCTTTTCCTCCAAAGAATAAAGAAAAGATATCACTTCCAGCTTCTCTTGCAAAAGCCAAATCTAAAGAATGCAGGGTAACTGGATAAACAAATTCTTTTTCTTTTAAAACGTCTCCAGAAGGAATTGGCAAAGCTTTTTCTCGAGTTATATCATAACCTTTTTCCTTAACTGCTTCTTCACTTTTTCCAAGTTTAACGATTCTTCCTAGCTCTGGATCTATTTGAACGATATCACCGCTTTCAATTCCTTGCTGGTAGATTTGGATAGCAAAACTTTGGTCAACTTTTAATGTTTTGCTTTGATCTTTCGTTGCAATCTTTATTTTCGCTCCAATTGGAATTTGTTGGTAAGGATTGTAAGGATGAGCAGCTTTTTCGACCTCTAATTCTTTAATTACGCCTTCGTAAACTTTTCTTATTTCGTGAATTCTTGCCCCAATTGCCTTTCTTAAAGTTTGAGTTAAAAATTCCGTCTTTCTTATATCAGTGGAAAAAATTTCACTAGCTGCCAATTGAACAAAAGGAACATCTTTTCCCAATTCCTTAGCTATACCATTAGCAAGTGCTGTATTATGAACAATAATACCACCAAAACCAGCTATAAAAGTATGATTATCCTTTACACACAGATCATAAACTTCATTTTCTTCTATTTCTTTTATCTCTTTGATCTCATCCCAAAAGATGTCAGACTCAGCCAAACATTTTAACAAACCGTCTATCTTGTTTCTATCTATAATCTCTTTCAATTTATTTCTACTAATCCTTTTTCCGTTTTCTATTTCGTACCTATATCCATTTTTATCTCCATAAAAACTTTTTTTAGATAATTTCATTATTTCTCTTGTTTCTTTCAATAGATTTTGAATATTTGGAATTACATCAACATTCGTATTCGACTTCTTTTTACATAAATCTAAAAGCCTTCTTTCCTTTTTTTCTATCAAGAATCCTATTTCTTTAGCAAACCTTTTTATAAACTCCCCGCCAGATATAAAAATTCTGTAGTAAGTCTTGTCTTTAATTTTCTTCTCTCTTATTCTAGCCACTATACCGAAACGTAAGAATAGATAAGATAGTTTATTAGCTATTTTAGCACTACTTGTGGAAATTTCTATTTCTTGCTCACTAACACTTCCTTCCCCATCTGCAAATGCTCTTAAAAATCTTGAAACAGTCTTGTTAGTAGATTTCATTATAATGTCTGGAATGTCTTTTTCTCTAGATTTTAGACTAACTTCATATCCTATTGCCTTTAAAAATTCTTGCAGATTCCTATTACTTATTCTTACTCCATCTACCTTGCTCCCTGTTAGCTCATTAGCCTTAAGCCCAAAGATGTTTCTAACTATTTGGGTAAATCTATCTCTAAGTAGTTTTTCACCGTTATGAAATCTTATAGTATAGCTTCTACCCTTTTCATTGATATACTCATCGCTTTCAGAAATCAAATAACCGAAAAACTCCCCAAGCGAAGGTGTAATTTTGTGTGGTAGTTCTATGGGTAGGCATCTGCTATACAAAGGATTAACAACAGTAAATGGATTATTAAATCTTGCATAAGTTGAGTAAAAAGGCAAATCAGAATTAACCCACTTCCTAACAGTTTCATGATGTATTTTCAAGCGCTTGGCTATAGAGTTTATAGAAAAATTTTCATTAGCAAGAAACTTTACATACTCGATAATTCCTATCCTTCTTTCTATTTCTTCTCTAGTTTTATTTACTTTTTCCATTACCTCCTCCTTAATTTTTATTTCTTCTTCTGGTAA
>JBMSAV010000028.1:0-2442 GCA_049414645.1 Candidatus Aenigmatarchaeota archaeon | reverse complement strand
AGTTTTATTGGCAGTTGTTGAGGTCGGCAAACTTGTTCCAATTCCAACATAATGACTTCCCCAAGATATTGACCGCGCTGTTCCATTATCAGTAATGTAAATCACAAAAGTATCTCCCACAGAAGGAGATGTTGCGTTATTGATTGTAATTGAATTTGCCAAAGCAGTTATATAATACTCATCAAATTGAGACTTATCGGGGGTAATAGAAGTTGGAGAAGTTTGGATTAACTGACGAGGATAAATTCTTTTGTTGGAAAGGGATTGAACTGTATCTACGCCCACTAAAGTTGTTGAAGCATTAGGAAAAGTAAATGTTCGTGGAGCAGTTAATCCAGAATCAGACAAAATCAAATTTCCTACCGTTAAAGGAGAAGTATTAAAGGTTCCAGTACCGGAAGCAACTAAATTACCATTTAGAGTTAAACCAGCAAAAGTTGGTGTTGCACCTGTATGAATGTCTTGAGGAGTTGATAAAGTAAAAGTTGTCCCAGAAGTAGAAACATTTATTTGATTAGTTGTACCCTGTAAAGTTAGGGCACCAGTAGCAGAATTGATGGAAAGTACTCCGGTATTAGCAATAGTAACATTAGTAGTTCCAGTTATAGCTATTCCGCTTCCAGCAGTTAACAAAGAAGAGATAGGGGTAAATACTAAAGCATTTTCTGAAGAATTAACCTGAACCAATTTTAGACCGTGAGTAGCGTAGGAAGATGGAGTATCACTAAGCTCTAAAAATGTTGCTGCCCCTCCTCCACCTCCGCCACTTATTGAAGCCCATTCCAATCCGGTACCACTAGCATTAACCCTCAAATATTGACCTGGCAAACCTCCATTACTTGAATTCATCAAAACAACATTGTTAGCATTACCAGAAGCACGAGAATTAAGATTTTGAATAAAAGCAATTTCTTGAGAAGTCAAAACAGAGCTTGCTAAATAATTTGGAGGAATTTGTCCTATGTTTCCGTAAGCCATTTTTTATCAATGGGAATTTGTGTTGCCTTGAAAACTTTAATGTATTCTTTGTTAAGACGATTTGCAATGACCCTTAAATCATTTTCCAAAATTTTCAATTCTTTTTCTTTTTCTGCCAACAAAGTGGAAAATTTATGAAGTTCTTCCTTTTGATTTTGAATAGAAGCAAGCTCTGCTTTGGCTTCTCTTAATGCCTCTTCAATGATTTTCTTTTCTCTTTGTAAATTTTCTACTTCGACCCTTAACCTTCCTAGTGTTTCTTCTTCTCTAACGATACCTGAAACAACTTTGTCTAAAACCTTCTTCTTTTCCCTTAAAATTTCCAACTCCTTTAAAAGGCCCTTCTTTTCTTCTTTTAGCAACTCTATTTCAGACCTTAAAAAACCAATTTCTTCCAAAACTTCCCCCCTTACTTTTTTCAACCCCTCCAATTCGTGCCTTAGCCGAGAAAGTAGTAGAGTGTTATTTGAAATTTGGTCCGAGATTTTTCGAAGTTGATTTTCTAACTCTCGTTTTCTCTTTTCTAATGCTTCTATTTCTACTTTTAAGTCTCTCGTTCTTAATTCCTTCAGTTCGTCAAACTCTTTTTTTTTAGCTTCTATTTTCTGTTCTAAATCTTTCAATTCTTTGTGTTTTTGCTCTATTTGAGAAACTAAGGAAGCAAGGTCATTCTGTAGAGAAATTAAGTCTTTTTCGAAAACTTCCATTAGTAAATAACCACGTAATCAAAGGTAGTATTAGTGGAAAGAGAAGTAGCGATGTTTATGGTGAAAGAAGTTGAGGTTTTATTAGAAACCCACCATAAAGCAGAAAGAGAAGTAGTTGGAGTAACGACAACAGAATAAGAAGAAATGCTAGTCGGCAAATTAACCACAACAGAAGTAGAGCCAGCGTTAATAGTTGCTGTACCCCTTATAACATTAAAACCTATTCCGGAAGTAGGATTACTGTAAGCCATTAGTTTATTCTAAGAGCTAAATGAAACTCGGTTATTGAACTACCAGTATTAGTTCCGCTAATGCTAGCTACCTCTATTCTGATACCATCGCAAGGGGGGATAGGAAATTCATATTGATATCTGCCGTTAGGAAGGTCTGTATTATTCAAAACCAAAGTCATTGGCTTCAATATCTGTTCTCCACCCTGAAATGTTGAAGCAGTTTGCTGGTATGCCTGGTTATTTCTGTAAAAACTAATTTTTAGTACTATCTGGGTCAAAGAGCCATAAGCAAGATTAAAACCCAATGTTCCTTGGCTATTACTTCTTAAGGCGTCAAGATAAGCTAATCTGACATTTTCATCAAAAGCTGGAGAAGAAGTAGAAGGAGATAAATCTAGCAAAACAGCATTTGCCACAACCGGTGATAAATTATTGCCCCTTATGATTGTTTGTGAAGATGGATAAATGATTGTAGTTGCCATTATTCGGATGTTTCCTCATGAGCGACCTCTTGTTTTTTAGAT
>JBMSAV010000027.1:0-14143 GCA_049414645.1 Candidatus Aenigmatarchaeota archaeon | reverse complement strand
AAAACTATCATTTGTGAACAATCCTCCTAATTTCTTTAAGTAAGTTTATTGCATCTTCATCATTTCTCATCCAAATATTTCTCCCAATTGCGACTCCGGCGGCCCCAACACTCATTATATCTTCTACGACTTTCAAAACATCTTTTTCTTCTGAAATTTTTGGGCCACCTGCAACTAAAACTGGAACAAAACAATCTTTAACAACTTTAGAAAAACTTTCTTTATCCCCAGTATAATAAGTTTTAACTACATCAAAACCGATTTCTGCTCCAACTCTAGCTGCATATCTTATAGCATCTGGATCATATTTTGATTTAAGTTTTTTACCGCGAGGATAAGCAAAACCAAAAATTGGCATTTTGTATTTGTTGGCATCTTGCTTTATTTCTTCAAAAATTTTAAACATCTCGGCCTCTCTATCAGAACCAAAGTAGATTGTGCAAGCAATTGCGTTCGCACCAATATCTCTAGCTTCTTTAACGCTTGTCACAATTTGTTGAATTTGATTTTCATCAGTGGTCAAACTTGTTCTTGCAGTCAATTTAACAATTATTGGCAATTTCCCAACCACCCTCTTAATCTTTTTTGCGACACCAATATGAACTATTATTCCATCAACTTTTCCTTCCAAAGCAATTCTTGCTATTCTTTCTGGTGACAAATCTATTCCTTCATAAGCACTGGGGCCATGCTCTACAGCGTGATCAAAAGCTAAAAGCAGAGCCTTACCATCTTTCATTATTTCTTTAAGCTTCTTCTCTTTCGATTTAAACATTTTTCTCACTCATGAATTCTAAAACTTCTTTTTCATTTGGAAAATAACCTTTGCCTTTACTAATCTTAAGCGCAGCGTATGCGTTTGAGAATTTTATAGAATAATCTATATCTTTTGTTTTTGAAAAAGAATGAGAAAAGGCTGCTGTAAAAGAATCACCAGCACCAGTCGTATCAATCACTTTAACTTTATAAGCCTCAAAAATTTTTAGCTTATCATTAAAAACAACAGAACCTTTCTTACCCATTGTAACTATAACTGTCGCTTTTGAAATTTTTTTCAATTTTTTACAAGCTTCCAGAGGATTTTTTGTTTGAGTCAATTTCATAGCCTCTTTTTTATTCATTATGACAAACTCAGATTTCTTCATAAATTCTAGCAACTTTTTTCTCTGATAGTCAACCATTGCAACGCTTGGATTACAAATTATTTTAATCCCATGAATTTTCGAAACTTCTATAGCTTTTCTTAAAAATTTAATATTTTCATTGCTTGTCATGCTTGTAAAAATAAACCAATCGCATTTTTCAAGAGTGTTATCATCCAGATCCTTTTCTGATAAGAGATTGTTGGCCCCCCTATAAGTTAATATTGTCTTTTCTCCTCCATAAAGGAAAATTAATGAGAAACCTGTCATTGAATTTTCCCTTTTAACATTTTTTGTTGATATTTTGCTTCTTTTCATTTCCTTTAAAATAATTTCTCCATAACTATCATTACCAACTTTTCCAAAAAATTCTACTTTATTTCCGAGAATTGAAAGAACTTTTGCAATGTTAAAACCAGAACCACCAACATCCAAAGAGATCTTTTCAATTTGAGTTTTGTAATCAAACGGAAAAGCAAGCAAATCTTTAATTAGGAAAAAATTTTTCGAAGGATAGATTGTTATGTCGATAACTAACGATCCAACAACACAAGCCTTCATTACTCTATTTTTTCTCTTCAAATAAATTTCTTCTACTTTCTAACAACAATCTAGTTTTGAAGTCTGCTAATATTCCCATGAAGTTTGCAAAGGCTTCTTCTGGAGTTCCAAAACTGCTGAAATACTTATGAACATCACCATCTGCCCACCATTTATTGCAAATATAATAATAATGGTCGCTTTGTTGCAATAATCTCCAAATCTTTATCAAATCTTCATTTTTACTTTTCTTAACAATCTTTTCTAGATTTTTAACTTCTTCAAAAGCAATTTGCTGCATTTTATTTCCCAACCATGCCGATACGTCTCTTTCCATATCTGCCCAAGAGACTGTTGAAAATTCAAAAACGTCAATTTCTCCGATTGGTTGGTATTTTTCTATGGCTTCGCTTGCTTTTAAAAACTCTAGATTCTCGTATTTAAGAACCATGTATGGTAAAGCCTTCAAAAACCAAAATATTCCACTTTCTTCTGGCTGATGCTCTCCAAAAGTTTCATAATCCATGAAAATATTGATAACTTGACCAGGTGAAGCACTTAGCCAGGCAGCATATTTTTCAGCTGTTAAAGGCCATTGGTCCCAATTTCTTGCAGAGAATCTATAACCAATGTCGTCGCTTAACCTATAATTCCTTAGCAATACTCTTATTCTTTTATCTGGTGTAGGGTCATTTGGATAACAATATTTTCTCACATAGACATAGTTCGGATTTCTCCATTGTAATATCCTCTCTGCACCTTCAGTAAATATCGCCTTAAAACCTAAATTTTCAACAATTTTTGCAATTCTATTATTATAAATCATTTCTGTGTTTACAAAAACTTTTGGTTCTATGTTGAAATAATCCTTTAACATTTGTCTATGCATTTCAACCTGTTCTATGAATTCTTCTTCACTTTCATACAAACTAGCTAAAGAATGAAAATAAGTCTCTCCGTAAAACTCAACTTCTTTTTTCTCAGCAAGTTGCTTAAATGTTGATAAAACATCCTTATTAAATTTTTCTGCACTTTCTACGAATGTTCCAGTTAAGCTAAAACCAACTTTGAATTTTCTTTTTTCATGTTTTAAATTGTCTAAAATTTCCAAAATTATTCTATTTGTAGGTAAATAACATTTGTTAGCAACTCTATCAAAAATCCATTTGTTCAATCCATTATTAAAGTAAGCATCATAAAGCTTTCTATCTTCTATAAATCCATTTGACTGAAAATGCGCAATTCTAATAGGTTGATGAACTTGAAATGAAAGAGTTATTGATGGCATAAATTACTTTAAAAAACCACTATAAATTAATAAATAAAATTTATAATCCATCTAAACTCAAATCCAGCTAGTGCAAATATTAAAGCTTTTAAAAATTTGCCTAAGAAAGTTGCTAATAAAAATTTTTTTATATCGTATCTTCCAATTCCGGCAGAAATTCCAACAATATCGAAAGGAAATGGTAGGAAAGCAGCAAGAGATATTGCAATAAAACCGTATTTTTTGAAGAATTTCTCAAATTTCTCAATTCCTTTTTTATGTTTTTTAATCATAAGCAAGTTTCCACCAAGCCCTATAAAATATCCTGTCAGCTCGCCAATGGCCATTCCTAAACCTGAAAAAAATGCAACTAAAACAGGATTCATTCCTAGGCTTGAAGAGGCAAAAATAATTAAGTAAAGAGGCACCGGGAGAAAAATTGTAGATGTTGAGATAACGCTTACCAAAAACACACCAATATAACCAAGCAGTTTTATAAAAAATAAAAAATACTCAATCATTTTTATCCTATATACCCTTTACTCTCTTCTTTCCTAGCTGGAACAACCATTGGAAACGGAAGAGGAGGAGGAAATCTTATTTCATCAGCTAAAATTATAGCCAGTGTTAAGCATTTCTTAAATAGAAAGTTCTTAACTTCCAAATCTATACTTTCTGGCAATTTCTTGTCTTTTTTCCATGCTTTTACAGCATCTTTTGTTTCTTTGCCATCATAAAGTAATGTTCCACTCATTTCTATCTTCCCAAAACCATCTTTATACTCTACTATAAACTCAAATCCTATTTCTAATACTTTTTGTTTGTTTAGAACTTCGATTTCCTTTTCTTCAACAGAAACTATCTTAACAGAAGAAGATATATCAACCTTCCCAGAAATTTCCCTAGTTCTACTAGCTTCTATTTTTGTGAAGTTATATCCTATTATCATTCTCTTCAGTTGTTTTTCAATTATTTAAGCATGTTTTTCTATTTTTTTGATGAGAGAGATATTATTTTTAATTTTGTTTTTTATTGCGGTTTCACTATTTTCTCTTTATCTTGGTGGCTTAACAAGAAAAGCAATAGAAAAAGGAGAGATAGAGCCAGTATTTCCAAACCCATCTGATTATAGAAATTCAATCTATATGTTTGCCTTAATCGTTTTAGGAACGTTAATGGTTTTATTTTTCATAAAGATAAAAGTCGAGTTTGTAAAAGTTCTGGAAAACATAGCATTGTTTTTATTAATCTCTACTACCTTTTCTTACTTTTTGCCCATTTTTACTTCCTTTCTATTATCGATTCTTCTTATTATTGTTTCTGAAGTGAAACCCTCCTTTATTTTAAAGAATCTTTGTATATTTTTATCTATACCTTCAGCATCCGCTATAATAGGTGCTTCTTTAGATTATAAAGTTGTTCTTCTATTTTTTATAATTCTAGCCTTTTACGATATAGTTTCCGTATTTATAACTAAACACATGGTTTATATTGCCGAAAAACTTCTATCTAAATCGAGTTCTTTAATTTCTGTATTCCCATCAAAAAAGATAAGAAAAGTTAGCTTCTCTCATGGTAAAAGAAAGATTAGAGTTATAGCTTTAGGTGCAGGTGATTATTTTATGCCAGCTTCATTTTCAGTATCGCTCTTGCCATTAGGCATAAAGTATTCACTTTCCACCTTATTTCTTAATGCTATAACTCTTTTCTTTTTGTTATACTTTATCCATAAAAGAGAAGTTTCTAGACCGTTGCCCGCTATACCATTTCTTCTCATTTCATCAATCTTAGGTTTTCTAATATCTTTTTATCTCTAGTCATAATTTTTAAAAAGCTAAAAATCTAATAACAATTGATGAAAATTAAGTTTGTTGAGAGACTTTTTGAAACGTTTGGGAGCAAGAAAAGTAGTAAAAGAATAGAAAAGATAAAAAAGAGGTTTTATGAAGCAATTTCTTTGCCAACAATTATACTTGTAGGCCTGTTAATAAGAATTGCAACTTCTTTTGTAGGATGGATAAGAGCTATTTTAATTTCTTGGGGTGTTTTGGATGGTGTTATTTCCAACTACATATACAAAGAAGAAAGGTTCTTTCCTTATCAATTCTTAAGATACGGGAGAATAATTGCAAATTTAAGCGGGATAATATCTCCAGCAATTCCGATTATTTGGAACATTTCAGATGGAATTTATAGTATGATAATCTATGAAAGAGCTCATATTGTAGAAAACTTTTCTAGGTTAGGAAGAGTATTAAATGGAGTAATGTTTGTTGCATTTTCTTAATTTTTATTTTAAGACATTAGGATTTCCATAAAATAGTTTAAAACTCATTAAACAAACTAAAATATATATATAGCCCCGTCGTCTAGCGGCCAAGGATACCGGGCTTTGGTCTTTTAACTAAAGCTTTGATGAAAAGATGATAGGAAGAAACCCGGGGACGGCGGTTCGAATCCGCCCGGGGCTATTATGCTACAAAAATTCTATGTCTCTCTTCTTTATTTCTAATTTCTTGAAGTATCCTCTTAACTATCATCTTTTTCGGGTCTGGTAACATTTCTACCCTTTTTTTTATATCTTCAAACGACTCAAAAGGTTTCTTCTTTCTTTCTTGTAAAATGCTAAACAGATGTTTTTTCCCCAAACCTGGTAAAAGTTCTAGTGAGTGCATTCTTGGAGAAAGAGGTCCAGCATTATTAAAAAAAGCTACAAATCTACTTTCATTTTTAGAAACAATTTCTGTAACTACCTCTTCCAAAATATCTTTTGCTAAACTTGTTAATTCTTCGTAACTTATTCTCCTTTTTATATAATCAACGACATCTCTTTTACCAGGACCTATATAAAACCTATCTTTTGGTTTTACTTGGACATTTTTCTTAACTACAACTTCCAACAAGGAAAAGTAATTCTCACCAATACCTTGAACAGTTGGTTCCGACTTTTTATCAGTAGCTTTTCCCATTGGAAGGAAATCTAGAGCTATCAAATATTCTTCCTTAACCAGATTTATCACCCTTACAAAAACTTCTTCACAATTTCCAATATATTATTTATTTCATGTTCTTCAAAAAGAGTGTAGTCTTTGTAGAGTACTGTCCTTAAATCATCTTTTGTAGCTGGCAAGAAATTACAAATTTGGATTATATGCTCTTCCTTCAATTTTTTTATTTTTGAAAGCTCTTCCTTCAATTTTTTAACATCTTTTTCGTTAAGCTTAGCAAATTTAGAAAGATGCTCTAGTGCATTGTTTTGCTCATAAGTAAGATTCTTTTTACTTTTCTTTTCCATTATTTCTTTAGCTTCTGCAAATGTTACTGGTTGTTCAGCAATTATCTCCATGATTATTATTTCAATTGTTAATTTAAAACTAATTAAAACTAAAAATTCAAAGGTTTAAGGTGTTCTGGCCTTGAGATTACTTTCTTTATTTTGTTACCAACTTTTACTTTAACAACATATGCTTTCCCTCTTTTTTCTATAATTTCGCCTACCATTCCTTTAAACCTTGAAAAAGGCATTCCCTTGAAGCTAGTAGGTTCTTGTTCTATAATTACTTTTTCTCCTATATTAAACTTTTGTATAAATTTTGTTATAGGAGGCCTATATCTAGCTTCTCTTGCTAGCTTTTTCCTTGTTTTCACCCTAAAGCCTTGAGACTTTTTAACCATTATATCACTTTATTTATACAACTAAATCCTTTTTCAATTGCTCATAGCAATTCTGATCAATTAATTTGACTATTTCGAGTGCAAACTCTATTGCTGTTCCTGGTCCTTGAGAAGTTATTATGTTGCCATCTACAACAACTTTTTCGTCAACATAATTTCTTATTTTGTCTTTCATTTTCGGAAAACAAGTAGCTTTCTTACCTTCTAATATCCCAATACTTTCTAGTATTGTTGGCGCTGCACATATGGCTGCTATTAGTTTGCCTTTACTATTAAAGTATTTAATAAAATTTATTACTTGTTGATTGTTTTCCAAGTTTTTATAGCCTGGATTCCCTCCAGGCAGAACTATTCCATCATAATCTTCTGGCTTAACATCAGTAATTATCTTATCACAAAGGATTTTTATACCATTTCTTCCCGAAACAATTTCATCTTCTACGCCCACAACATCAACCTTTATATTAGCTCTTCTAAGAATATCTATCACAGCTACTGCTTCAATTTCTTCGAATCCTTCAGACAAAGGAACAATCAACCTCATTCACCCACCCCTGTGGATTTTGATTACATCCAATAAAATCTTTTTTGGAGTGTTATTTAAAATTTCGCTAATGTTAGGTTTTGTTCTACCATTATCTCCAGTTATTAGTTCTTTTATATAGAGACCGGCAGAAGCTCTTATTTTTAGTTTTAATGTTTTTTTATTTACAAGCTCATAAGAAATTTTTATTACTTTTCTCTTTCTTTCTTTATCTGCTCTCCTAGCTAATACTCTAGTTGGTGTTTTCTGAAAAATTATAGCACCGTTCAATTTTTTTAGATCTTTCAATTTTTCTTTGTCTATTTCTTTCTCGAATTTAACTAACGCCAAATAAGTTTTATCAGATCTATCGGCCTTTAACTTTCTTATTAACTGTCTGCCATCTTTAACAATTTTAAAATTTCTAACTTTAACTTTTTTTGATTTGTTTATCTTTTTTTCGATCTCCTTCAGGTTAATTCTTCTTATTTTTGGTTTTATTATTTCTATAACGAAGGGCCTCCAAGCTAAACATCTAGCGTCAATATCTTCTCTACCCAAGCTATGAATCTTACTTTTCTTACCCTTTGTAGCTTTCAGCAAAGGTTTTTCTATTATCATCTGAACAGAACTAGGATATAACAAACCAGTGCCTTTGCATTTTTCACAACCTTTCCCCCTACAATAAGGACAATACCATGTAGCTTGAGGTATGCTTCTAGAAAGTTTTTGATATTCGCCATAAACAAATAGGCTTTTTACTTGTAAGTTTATCGTATTCCTTTCTAAATCAACTAAAACAGTTATATCAGGATTTTCCCTATTTGCCTTTTTGCTAGTTTTTCTTTCTATAATTTTCCCTATTTCTCTATTAAATGTAGATTTTAGCGATTCATAATATTCTGCTCCAACTTCTTCTATCATTTCTTCTTCTTTTTGCAAAAGTTCTGAAGACAATTTTGTTCCAATTAAGAAAGTACCAAACCCGTATTCTTTTAATCTTTCTATTATCTTGTTAGCTATTTCTTCAATTCTTTCAAAGGTATCGTTGCAAAAATAGCACATCTTTTTTTCTGCTTCAACTTTCCTATTTCTAAAATTTATGCCGAGAAAATTACTTAAATCTATATCTAAATTTTTGCCAGAATCAAAAACCATAGCCAAAACTTGTCTTATTGCTTCTCCTCTTTCCTTGTTGGATTTCCCACTTAACAAATTCCCAAAAGCTCTACCCAAACAATAATCACAAATATATCCTTTCTTCATTAGCTTTAAAGCAGCTTCTAATACATTCATAACCCTTCCCTATCCATCTCATAGTTAACTATTGTTATCACTTGAGAGCTCAGATATTCTATTCTCCCAACGGATACTTTTCTAATTTTGTTTCTTAAAAGAAAGCTCTCCTCTTTTTTAGGGATACCTTTGTTATCACCTAAAATAAAAACCGAATCGCTCTTCATCTTAATGCTTCTTATATCTTCTCCTTCCAAATTCAAATAAAAAATGTTATCATTACCATACTTTTCGATTTCCTCTTTTACCACTTCTTCAAAACTTTTTTTCTCTACATATATTCCGGCTTCTGAATTCTTTTTACCAATTCTAAAATTTTTTATTGCAATGTTTATGTGAGATGCTATGTTTCTTTCATCTGGATAAACATTCTTTAATTCATTAGTAAAAAAAGTTACTGTTAATGGAGGAGATGGGGGACCATTCAAAACTACGTGAAATTTAACGTCTTTTCTTAAAGAGTAAGACAAAAAAATTGCTGTCGAAATGCATCTAGCTATTAAATCCATCCTCCCCGCATTAGGCAAATCATTTAACTTAAACTCTTTAGTTACTCCTCTAGAAAAAAGTATAAACTCTCTCATAATCTCAAGCCTAATTGTCTCATTAGCTGTTCTAATTGACCTCTTTTCAAACCTTTTATTCCACCCATACTTTTCATGAGTTTTTTCATCTTGAAATATTGGTCTAAAAGTTCTCTGACTTCCTCTTCTTTTGTTCCACTACCTTTAGCAATTCTCCTTATTCTACTTTCGTTTATTATTTCCGGATTTTTCCTTTCTTGTGGCGTCATCGATTGCATCATATATTTCCACTTTTTCATCTTTTCTTCTTGTTGTTTTAACAAATCTTTTGGTAAAGACAATCCCGGAATCATTGATATTATATTGGAAAGCGGTCCCATGTTCCTTATTGATTCTATTTGTTCAATAAAATCTTCTAGTGTAAATTCTCCTTCAACAATTTTTTCAACCTTTTCAGGCTTAACTACTTCTTTTGCTTTCTCCAGCAAAGTTTCTAAATCTCCAAGGCCAAGCATTCTAGAAACGAATCTTTTCGGATCATATTTTTCAAAAGCATCAAATTTTTCTCCAACACCAATAAACTTAACTTTAGCCCCAGTAGTACTACAAGCGGCTATTGCCGCTCCTCCCTTTGCCGAAGAATCCATCTTCGTTATTATTATTCCCGTTATCCCGACAAGTTTATTGAATTCTTCAGCTTGTTTTTTTGCCACTTTTCCTATGTCAGCAGGCAGTACTAGTAATACCTCATCGGGCTTTATTATTTCTCCCAACTTCTTTAATTCTCTTGCCATCTCTTCATCCAGAGCATTTCTTCCTGCAGTATCATAAATGATATAATCATAATCTTTGAATTTTTCCAAACTATCTTTTGCTACCTCAAAGGCATCTTTTCCAATAAAAAATTTTACATTTATTTTTTCAGCAACCTGTTTCAATTGTTCTGGAGCAGCTGGCCTATGGTAATCCAAACATACAAGAACAACCTTTCCTTTCTTTTTTAGGTAATATGCAAGCTTTCCAGCGGTTGTCGTTTTGCCACTTCCGAAAAGCCCAACCAACATTATTTTTTTGCCTTTAATGTCTGATGCTTCTTTTCCAAGAATTGAAACTAATTCATCGTAAACTACCTTTATCAAATGTTCTTTAAGCGTTAATCCTTCTGGGGTTTTTTCCTTTAATACTTTTCTTCTTATGATATCAATAAAATTATTTGCTATGTAGACATCAACATCAGACTGCAATAAAATTACTTTTATCTCTCTTAAAAATTCTTCTACAACCTTTTCATCAATACTACTTTTTCCAATTATCTTCCTTATTGCATTTTTCAATCCTTCTGAAAGTGCCTCCAACATAAATCAAATTTTCTTTTTAACAATTTATTCGGTTCAAAAGTTTAGCAAATTGTTCAAAAACTCTTCTTTATCAAAATATTTTATATCTTCATATTTTTGGCCGTCACAAACAAAAAGTATTGGTTTCTTAAGCAAATAAGAAACAGATAGTATTGCCCCCCCTTTTTCATTAACATCAAGCTTTGTAAAGATTACAGCATCAATTCCGACTTCATTGAAAAATCTTGCTTGATTTACAGCATCGTTTCCAGTTAGGCTATCTATAACTAACACCTTTAAATCCGGATTGTTAACTCTAACTATCTTTTTCAATTCTTCCATAAGATTTTCATTAGTATAGCTTCTTCCTGCAGTATCAGCAAGTACAACATCGATTTTTTTAGCTTCAGCGTATTTTCTAGCATCGAAAATTACTGCAGCAGGATCCGCCCCATACTTTTGTTTTATTATTGGTATTCCTATTCTTTTTGCATGCTCTTCTAATTGTTCAATAGAAGCAGCTCTAAAGGTATCTCCCGCAGCTAACACACAACTAAAGCCTCTTTTACTCAAAAAGTTTGCAACTTTAGCAATCGTTGTTGTTTTTCCAGAACCGTTAAACCCAAAGAAAACTATTATATAAGGTTTTTTGTTTTTTATTTCATTTTCTAAATTAATTTGTGATAAGTTCAAAATTTCGTTCAAACTCTTCCTTATTGCATCAACAACAATTTCTTTTTCTTTACCTCTTTTTATTTCTTTCCCCTCCAACTCTTTTATTAAATCGTTTTTAATTTTTTCTGCAACCTCGAATGCAACATCAGCTTCAATAAGCTCAACTTCTAAGTCACTTAATAAAGGTTCTAAATCTTCTCTCTTTAATTTCTTCTCTAAAACCTTTTTTACAATTTTTTCCTTGATTTTATAAAACAAAGTTTTGCCTTCCTTAACCTCTCTAATTTCTTTTATTTCAGGTATTTTTTCTTCTACTTTTTCTTCAGTAAAAGATTCAGGTTTTTTTAATATTTTTTCTTTCTCTTCCTCTATTTCTTTTTGTTTTCCGACTATTTTTTCTGTTATTTCTTTTAGCTTTTTCTTCAAAAAATTAAACATTTATTTGCTCACCCTTCTTATGATATCTTCCAGCTTTTTTTGCTGTGAAACAATGTTTTCTATTTCATCTTCTATTTCATTAATAGCTTTTCTAAGAGCATCTATTCTCCTCTTAAGAATATCTATAACACCATCTTTACTTAATTCCAAAAAAACTTTTGCACCTATATTAACCAGAAAATTCTCCTCTGTAACTTCTCCTTTACAATAAACTCCGCTTCCAAGAGAAAAAAACGTTTCAATATTTTTTTTAATTCCATTTAGCGAAGAAATAGTGCCTTCTGTCTCTTCAATTCTTTCTAATATTTCTTCCCTTTCTTTCAAAAGAGTTTCTAGTTTAGCTTGTAAATATGAGTATTTAATTATAGCTTCTCTTTCCTCCTCTTTCATAAAACTTTTTCAATTCTAACTATTTACTTTTATTACACATCAAGTCCAAACTCTTCCCTTGCTACCTTTTTCAATATTTTTATCATTTCTTCTAATTGTGATTTCTTTATAGCTACAGCTCCCACACTTCTAAACTTACTTTCTGTTCTAATTAGATTGTCATGCTTAGTTTGATTTATTCTAACAAAAGGCTCTTCCCCCCTATACCTTGGTTGTTTGAAGACATCTACCCAAATAAATTCTATTGGTGAAACTTGAATTTTAGCAATAAACTTGCTTGGTCCTACTGAATAAAAAACTTTTGCTGGTCCTTTCTCATCATAATCTATTTTCTTCTCTAGAAGCATTTTCTCACAAAGTTTTGTTACTGTATGTCTATTAAGATTCAAAGCCTTTGCTATTTCAGCTATCGTCATCCCTCTATCACTCTTTTCTAAAAGTTCATATATTCTTCTTGCATTTTCAGTATCGTATTCAACTTCTTTTGATGTTTTTATTTGCTCTACCATAAAGGTTATTCATTCTAGTATATAAATTTTTTCTCTACTGATGCTAAAGCTTATAAATTTAAAAAAGAGAATCATAATTGGTTGGCGGCCAGATCGGGAGGGAAACACCCGGTCTCGTCCCGATCCCGGAAGTTAAGCCTCCCGGAGGTGTGGAAAGTACTGCTCCGCATGGAGCGGGAAATCCACGTCGCCGCCAACCAAATTTACTGTAAAAAGATATTAACTTAACTACTAAAATCCTTAACTAATTCTTCTATTCTTCTTGCAAGTTGAAAATCGTATTGTGTTACACCCCCTTCATCATGGGTAGTGAGCTTTATTACAACCTCATTATAGTTTTTAATTTCAATGTCTGGATGATGTTCAAGCTCTTCTGCTACTGGTAGTATAGCGTTTATAAATTTAATAGCTGTTGAAAAATCTTTTAGTTTTAAGTATCTAACAATACTATTTTCTTTATAACTCCAATTCTTAAGATGTTTTAGATTTTCTTTTATTTCATCTTGAGTTAACTTTACCATAATTATAGTTTTATTAATTTAAAGAGACTTAAATTGAGTTGTATATACAAAATATCATATCATCTTTTAATCTCACTAGAAACTTCAGAAACGCTTTTTTAATAGATAGCTTTTGGCTGGTTTAAAAATTTTAATTATAACTCTAAAACTTAAAATTATAAATGCCCTCGTCGTCTAGTGGCCTAGGATGCAGGCCTGTCACGCCTGAGACCCGGGTTCGAATCCCGGCGGGGGCGAGATTATTTGTTAGATAGACTTTATGTGTATTCCAGAAAGTTAAAACTTCCTGTAGCATTTACCATCTTTTCCAATATAAAACCCTTCAGGGCAAATAACACAAATGTTATTATAAGTTTGATAACCTGGAGGGCATTCTAAGCAAGTTTTGTTATCTGAAGCTAGTCCTGTGCCATTAGGACAAGCATTAACACATTTGTTATTATAGGTGAATGAATAATCTTTTGGGCATTCTAAACAAATATAATTTTTGCCTCCAATTCCTGTACCTCCAGGACACCTAGAATAACAAGAACCATTATAGTAAAATGGATATTCTTTTTTGCAAGGATTTTTACAATAGTATTTTACTGTTGAAGTGTTTAGTGCATTTAAACAATCATCGACAATTCTTCCAACTTTGTATGTAGTATCAAATGGTATCCAGATTCCGTCTTCACCTTCAAAGTATTGAAGTTCTTTTTCGTTAGAGTAAAAAGAAAGCTCGTTTATTATTTCGTTAACATTCTTTGTTGGAAAGAAAACTTCACTCCAAGCATGTCGACAACCCTCAACATACCTCACTCTAACAACGCTCCCTATAGAAGCACTCATAGAAGCAAAAAGTATTGCTTGGTCATCACATTTTCCAGCTTTTAATTGAATGGTTTCGTTTGGAGGCATAGCTTCAGAATAGCTTCCCGGCAAATATCTTATGTTTTCTTTTATCCATTTGTAAATGTTAAAGTTGTAAAGAAGGTAAGGAAAGGCTGAAGCTCCATAATTTGGTAATAGTGAAATTGTAAAACTTTTCAAACTTTCGGCATCTATTTTGTCTTCGCAATCATAATTTACAAAAGCATTTGTAAGTTTATCGTATAAATAGCTAACGTTCGGTTGATAATAAATACATTTTCCACTTCTATTTTCATAGCATTCTAAATATCCAATTTCACATTTTTGATAGCAAGCACCTCTACAAAATATAGGATAGTTCTTAGGGCAATTCGAAGATTTGTATGATATTAGTGTTGATTCAACTTTCTTTAAACTTTCGTTTTCTATTTTAAATTCTAAAATCGGAGAGAAT
>JBMSAV010000026.1:0-7668 GCA_049414645.1 Candidatus Aenigmatarchaeota archaeon | reverse complement strand
AAAATAGCGTTAATGGGAAAATAGTTTTTGATAGTTTTCCTTTAAGAAAATCCAAAATAGCTATTTTGGATTTTCTTAAAGGAAAACTATCAAAAACTATTTTCCCATTAACGCTATTTTCTATTGGTGCAACAAAGACTTCACCAGCAGGCAAATTTCCTAAACTTCCTTTTTCTGTTAACCAACCATCATCCTTATACCATTTTCTTCCTTCTACTGAAAATTCAACATTCGTTCCATTTTTTGCAGTAACATTAATTTTCTTTGAGTTTTTAACCAAATCAAAAACTTTTTTTGTTATTTCTCTTACTTGTTCATAATCTGCTGTTAAACCACCTTCCTTAATGCTAAACTCGCTTAAGTTTGGCATACTTGCAATTCTCTTCCCCTTTTCAACGCATTCTCTTACAGCTTTTGTGTGGGTTATTGAATAAAATGTTACGGCAAAAACTACATCAGCTTCTAGCATTAACTCTCTTGCTCTTTTTGTTGGTTCTTCGCCATCTCTACTTCTAGTCTTCATTACAAAAAGTTTTACATTTGCGTTGCCTTTCAATTCCTCATAAATTTTTCTTCCAATATTTTCTTTTTTAAAATCTGTCAAAACTAAGACTTTCTCCCCAGGATTAATACCAAGAAGCTTAGCTAAAGTTTCACCTATAACCATAAAATAATTTCGGGACAAAAATAAAATCTTCCATTAAAATTTCGTGCTTTTTCCCTATTTTATAGCTGAGTTCTTACTTCGTAGATAAATATAATAAAAGAATTGTAAAAAGAGATGCAACAAATGTCGGTATAACTATAACTTCTCTTGGAATTGTATGTTTATATCTTTTCTTAACGTATTCAATAAGCTTGTCATCTTTTTCCGTTTTGAATTCACCATATAGATCAAGGGAAGCTAAAGTTGGATATAATATTCCATCCACATTATCTCCTTTCACCTTTAAATACATTATTCTTTCTCTTATTTCCCCAGATGATACTAATTCTCTCTCTTTATTTATTTTTACTTCTATGCCAAGAGCATATAATTCTTTTGCGATTTCATCAAGGTTTGTTGACATCCAGCTATATCTGAGCATAATTATTTTTTTATAGAAAAATTTTTAAAGTTCCGCTTCTACAATATATATATATTTATGTTCATATACTCATCGTTTAAATCTGTTTGCTCTTCCTATAGAATCTTCCCCCATCTCTATTTTTAGTCTTAGCTACAAAAAGTTTGGTCAAAAACTCTCTCCTAAACTTTTCTAGCATCTTTTACCAAATTAAAAAGATCTTTTGTAATTTCTCTTATTTTTTCCTAATCGACTGTTAATCCCCTATTATGATACTAAATTCGCTCAAATTTGGTATGATGGTAATTCTTTTGCCCTTTCTAATACAATCTCTAAAAATTTTCGTGTTGGCGATAGAATAAAGAGTAGCAGTAAATATTACGTCTGCTCAAGCACTAACTCTCTTGCCCTTTTTGTTGTCTCCCAACCATCTCTACTTCTCGTCTTCATTATAAAAAATTTTACATTAGCCCTTCCTTTTAATTCTTCAAAAATTTTTCTTCCAACTTTTTCTTTTTTAAAATCAGTTAAAACCAAAACTTTTTCCTCTGATTGAATGGCAAGTAGCTTTGCTAGGGTTTCTCCCAAACTCATAATAATAATTGTGCTCAAAACAAAAATTTTTCTTCTAAAATTCTTGCCCTTCCTCCAAACTTTTTTATAAAGCTTGCTATTTCAATCAAATCTTTCAAGTTATCGCCTTCCCATAAACTTTCATGAATCATTTTACAATTTCTGCTTTTCAACATTCTAAATAACCTTACTCTTGCTGAATTCATCTCTCTTGGCAAATCAAAGCTTATTATGAACATTTTTACTCACCTTCTAAAATGTAATACGTATTACACTTCTATAATATCTTTTCGGGGGAGAGTACATGAGACTGTATGCAATTTATCTTTAGTTAAAGAGATGTCAATAATACGCTTATTATTGCTGAGACGTCCAATAAAGGATATCATTTAACATTAGCCAACGATTTTTGCCTTGTCTTCTCTTGAAATCGTAAACATTTTTTAATAAAGATACATAAACTTTGAAAATTGATTTTAACGAATAAAACAAATTAATCAATGAAAGCTGTTAGTCCTTTGATCGGTTTCGTTTTAACCATTTTCATGACAGTAATGGTCACAACTTTAACATTTACTGTAATTAGACCTGCTTTGGAAAGAAACAGAGGGTTTAATGTTATAAATGAAGCTTCTGTAAATCTTGAGCTGCTTTCTTCTGCCATAAACGAAGTTGCTTCAGAGGCTGAAGGAAGCAGAAGAACAGTAACTTTATCAGTTTCAGATGGAGAATATTTGATTGATAAAAATTCAAACAGCATAATATTTACTTTTGAGCCAAGTGTTGATTTGGGAGTTATAGGTAGAATAGCGGATAAATTTTTGGAAAAAGGCTTAGCATTTTTTGATTTTTTTAATAATTATTTGGATAATTCTTTGCCAAATAATTTGATTAATGTTTCTGGGAATTGGAGAGTTTATAATAATAGGTTAGAAGGAATAAATGGGACTGCTTATTATTTTATAGATAAAAATTTGAATGGTTTTTACGTTTCTTCTAATTTTGGAAGCGATAATAATTTAGGCCAAATATTTGTTTCTCCAGTTAACTTAAGCAATTTGGTTTTATATTTAACTTTTGATGAAGGAAGCGGAAGTATTGTTTATGATTATTCGGGGAATAAAAACAATGGGACGTTGTATAATGGGTCTAATGTTTGTTCAAATCCTCCTACTTCTGGTTGTCCAACATGGGTTGATGGAAAATTTGGAAAAGCTTTGAGCTTTGATGGTATAGATGATTATGTGATAATTGGCGATGTGTTTGGGTTTGAAGGAAATGCTACTTTTAGTGTTGTGTTTTGGGTTTTTGATAGAGGATTTGATGGAAAATGGGCAAGGTTAGTGAGCAAAGAGAAAATCGCTACACCAAGACAAGGTTGGCTAGTTGTGAGAGCAGCGAGTGAAAATAAATATAAGTTAGAGAGATGGCGAGATGGAGTAGGAGACGCGGTAAGTATTTACTATACCCCTAATCAATGGAATTTTATAGCATTTACATATAATGGAAGTCATATGAGAGGTTACCTGAACGGTGCTTTAATAAGCATTAGTCCAAGCACATTAAGTTTAATACCTACAGGAACACCTTTAACGATCGGTAAAATAAGCGATGGAGCAGAATTCTTTAATGGTACTATTGATGAACTCCTCATTTACAACAAAGCATTAAGCGAAGAAGAAATTAAATTATTGTATCAAGAAGGTTTGAAAAAATTACAAAATTCAGGAATGCTGCAATTTAATTCTAAGATAAAGCCATATATTGCTATTTCTAATCCTTCTGGGAAAATTTATGTTGAGAATTTAAGAGTAGGAAATCAAAATTCAAGGGAAATTAAATTGATAAAACCATTTTACAATTTGGAATTTAATTCCAGTTTTAGGTTTTCTAAGGGAAACCATCAAATAAAAATAGAAAACATAGGATTTAATTCAACAAGTAAAAGACCGATAATAAGGATAAGTGAAAGCTAAAACTAAGACTTATAGTTTTTCATCTTGCTTAAGCTTACTTTATTTTTAACTTTTCTTTGACCTTGCCCATAAATTCTTTCACTTCCGCTTTAAAGTCTGAAAATTCTTTCCAAAGTGTTATCATGGCACTAGCTAACACGCCCATTATTGCTTCTGTACTAGGAGAACTTTTTAATCGTAGTATAAGAAGTAGTAAAGCTAAAGCTATAAACATCCAAAAGAGTATCTCTTCTATTTTCTCTCATTTTAAACCACGAGCAATGAAATTATTACAATAGCTATGACTATTGCGATGAGGATCCAAAAACTAAATCTCTAAGTTTCATAAATTACTAGCCTTTTTGATTTAAACATTTATTTAGAGTAGCTTCTCACTTTAAAATCAGACTCAAATTATCTCATTTCTTTCAATAAGTTTTAATAATCTTCTTTCCATTGAAAAGATTTGAGCTGTTAATCCACAAAACCAAACTATCATTACATCTTATTCGAGTTTAACTAAAAATACAGAAAATACAGAATTAATAAAACTAAAATGAAAGAAACTATTCCATTGTTGTTTCTTCATCTTCTTTTGAAAACAAATTTGGAATAAAGATATGGGCATAGCTTTTTCACATCACTCGAATTTACTACTTGCTCATTTATTACTTCCATAATTTCTCTTACTTTTCTTATATTCTCATTATACTTTTGATCATTCTTAAGCCTTTCCGCCTCCTCTAATGTTTCTGGTTGAATGTAAAATATTCCTTTTCCTTGAAGATACTTTAACATAACATGCTCGCAAGCTTTTATTATTCCATTGGCTACAGAAAGATCAACGTCTCTTCTACTAAAGGGATCTACCAAACAGCTAGTTTCCTCTTTATACTCATCTAAAGAAGCCGTTATTTTAAATATAGGATAGGTGTAAGAAGATTCGCAGATAACTTCTATGTTTATCGTTGCACTTTTTGATGGAAGATAGTCATGCTCTACGCTTAAGGTAAATCTATGATAAAGAGTTCGTAGTCCCATAGAGTACATAAGCTCTAACATATACGACATATTATTAGAAGGAAAGTTAATCTTAAAAACCTTTTATTCCCATAAATTATACTCACGGTTTTAATTTCTAAAAGAAAAAGTTGGATGAGGGGAAAAATATGGAGATAAAATTCCCTAAGGGTTTTGAGGAAAAATTTAGAAAAATTTTAGGAGAGGAATTTCCCTTTTTAGAAGAGTGTTTATACAAAAAACCAAAAGATTGTATTAGGGTAAATACTTTGAAAATCTCAAAAGAAGAACTAAAAAGAAGATTAGAAAAAAGATGGTGGAAATTAGAAGAGGTACCATGGTATGAAAACGCATTTTTTGTAGAAACTGAAGAAAGTTTAGCAAAAACTAAAGAGTTTTTCCTTGGGTATTATTACATTCAGGATGCGGCTAGCTTAGTTCCAGTTTTGGTTTTAGATCCTAAGCCAGGGGAAACAATTTTAGATGCGTGTGCTTCCCCAGGTTCAAAAACAACTTTTATAGCTGAATTAATGAAGAATGAAGGTTTAATAGTTGCAAATGATGTCAATCCGAAAAGGGTTAAAGCTCTTTCTTTTAACATACAGAAAATTGGCGCCACAAATGTGGTTGTTACAATGATGGATGCAAGAAATATAAAAAGGCTAAACATGAAATTTGATAAAATTTTGCTGGATGTTCCGTGTAGTTCAAGCGGGACATTTATAAGTAGCTTTAGAGTTTTAAGATTCTGGAGTCAGCATGTTGTCGAAAGATTGAGTAATTTGCAGAAACAGCTTTTGAGAGCTGCAGTTGAAGTTTTAAAAGAGGGTGGTACCCTTGTTTATTCAACTTGTTCTATGGATCCCGAGGAAAATGAAGAGATAATTGAATATGCGATAAGAAGGCTTGGACTAAAGCCAGAAAATATTGAGATAAATGGATTAAAATATAGAAGAGGTTTAGAAATTTATGGTAAAAGAATTTTCGAGTTTTCAAAATATGCAATAAGATTTTATCCTTTTGACAATTTAACGGAGGGATTCTTTGTATGCAAGTTAAGAAAATGAGTGAAGAAGAAGTTGAAGGGTTGAAGAGAATAATAGAAAAGAACTATGGTTGCAATATTGATTTTTCTAGTTATGATTGCTACATAACAAAGAGGAATGAAGTTTTCATAACTATAAAAAACTTAGAAGAAGAATTGATAAAAAAAGCCAGCTATTTTGGATTTTATTTTGGAAAACTAAAGAGAAATGAGAAAATCCAGCTTTCAGTAGAAGGTAGTCAGATCGTTGGAAAAATAGCAAGCAAAAACATTGCTATACTTAATGATGAAAATATTTCTCGCTTTATGGAAGGTCTTGAATGCGAATGGGAAAATTTAATAAATTGTGAAACTAACAATTTTGTTTTAATAAAGCATGGAGAAGATTTCTTTGGTTGTGGAATTTTAAGAGAGAATAAGATAGAAAGTTTAATTCCAAAAGCTAGAAGGATAATGAAAACATTGAGAAAAGTATAAAAATTTTTATTTATCAAATCTTATAAAGACAATGTCAGAAGCAAAGATTAGAAGAAATACTTTAATAAAGCTAGCAAGGAAAAGCGGAATAAAGAGAATTTCAAAAGAGGCTTTAATGGAAGTAGAAAACTTTATATTGGAATTAACTGAAAGTATTTCAAAAAAGGCGATAGAGCTTGCAAATCATGCAAAAAGGATGACTGTTAAAAAAGAAGATGTTGAATTAGCTGCGAGGCGATAAGATGGAAAAAACAACACAAGTTATAAAAAACCTTAAACCAGGAAATTATATAGTAATTGATGGGGTTCCTTGTAAAGTTGAAAAAGTAACAACATCTGTTAGCGGAAAGCATGGGGCTGCAAAAACGAGAGTAGAGGCAGTTGGTCTTCTTGATGGTACAAGAAGAAGTATTGTTAAACCTTCTGATGAGGAAGTGGAAGTACCAATACTGAAAAAGAAGAAAGCACAAGTTTTAGCAATTACTGATAATATCGCTCATTTAATGGACACGCAGACTTTTGAAGAGATACAACTAGAAATACCCGAAGAAAGAAAAGATGAGATAAAGGAAGGTGCAGAAGTAGAATATTTCGAAATATTGGGTATAAAGACACTAAAACCATTGAAGTAAACACACGACCTTTTGATAGTTTATGTTTATAAGTTTTGTTTATAAGAAAGATATTATACCTTTAACGATCATCAAAAATGATAGAATTACCACTCCTTTAATTGATAGAATAGCAAATATAGAAATAGTAATATCCAAGATGGCCATTAGGAAAAGTAAAAAATCTTTCGAGAAGATTGAAGAAAATAAACTCCAAACACCTTTAATGAGTATAGCTAAAAATAATGGAAAAAAATAAAAGCCAAAGTAGTAAAAAATTCCTCCGAGAACATCTATTAATCCTAGCAAAAAGAGTAATGGGTGTAATTTAACCACCCTTTATAACATCCTCTACAAACTTTTCTTCTGGTTGCACTCCTATAGATGAAGTCTTTCCGTTTATAACATTATGGGGAACTGAAGAAACTTCAAATTTATCAGCTAATTCAGGAAATTCTAAAGCATCAATACATATTGAAGTTATAATGCCTTTAGCTTCTATAACCAAGTTATTTGAAAGAAAGACTTGGTAAGGACAATATGGGCATATTGGTGTAACGAATGTAATTATTTCTCTTTTCTCTTTTAAATCTTTTAATTTTTTCTTCGAATTTTCTGATAACAAGCTTTCATCTTTAGAAACTTGAATTATTGTATCTATAAATGCCCATGCTTCTAGAAATTCTTCCAAGAATTTATTCCCACCGCTTATCTTCTCTTTTTCTTCCAGAAAAGCCTTTATTTCCACATTCCTCTTAATTTGATCTTTAAATTTTTCTTTCAATATCTTTGCTGAATTTCCATCAATTATCATCATACCTTTTAATTTTTGATTATTTAAATAGATTATGGACATCTACTCAATAGAGCCAGAATTGAAGAAAAAGAAATATAAAAGTCTAAAAAAAGGGTTTAAAAGA
>JBMSAV010000025.1:0-6957 GCA_049414645.1 Candidatus Aenigmatarchaeota archaeon | reverse complement strand
AACTGGAGGATTTAAGAAAAAGTTGTAAATTTCTTGAGAATCAACATCAAACTTCCATTCAATTTCTTTCAAGATCTCATTCAAGCTCTTTTTTTCTTTAACAAGCTTTAATGCTTTCTTTGGCCCAATTCCTTCTATTCCTTCTGGATTATAATCAGTTCCAACAAGAATTCCTATTATTATCAATTGTTCTCTAGTTATTCCCAAAGTCCTTAAAACTTCTTCCAATTCTATCAATTCTGGTTTTATTTCAACATAAACTTCTTTATTTGGCAACTTTCTTTTACCAGTAATGTTCAGATTCCTTACTAGCCGCGGAGAGCCAACAAGCAAGGAATCATAATCTTGAGAAGCCGAAGCATAAGCATCTCCTTTTTTTGCAATATAAGCAGCTTGCATTTCCCCTTCGCTTGGAGCTTGAACTACGGGAATTCCCATTAACTCTAAAAGCTTCTTTGCATCATTAACAATTTCATCAGTAACTCTAGCTGTTGCTTGAGCATATTTTATCGCCTCTTCTCCTTTTTCCAATGCCTCTTTCATTTTCTCCTCCGCCTCTTTTTTCATTTCCTCTCTTTTCTCTAAAGTAACTTTCTTGAATTCTGGTGGCTTTCCGTCAAAAACATAAATTGGCTTAATTCCGGCTTCGATTAGATTTATTGTTCGATAGAATAAGCCTGATAAATGAGAAGTTATTCTACCTTTACTATCTTTCAAAGGTTCTCCAGTCATTTTGTCTCTTATGATGCTAAGAAATTGAAATAGAGCATTGTAGGCATCAATAGCGATTTTTTTACCCGCTAAGCTTTCTAATTCAATCTCTTTCTTTGGAATTATCGTTCCAATCTGAACTCCCATATTTTCACTTTAAAAGCGAATTAAAATCATTTTATTTCTAGTTTTCGAAAAACCATATGAAGTTTTATTTAGGGACTAGCGGTTGGCAATATTCTTGGAATCCCGATGGTTTAGACTGGTATTTAGAAAATTCTGGATTGAATTCAATAGAAGTTAACATGACGTTCTATCGTTTTCCGTTTCCAAATCAAGTAAAGGCTTGGGCAAAAAAGACAGAAAATCTGAAAGATTTTAGGTGGTCAGTGAAAGTAAATAGGTTAGTAACTCATGTCTTCAAGTTTAGCGAAAAAGCTTTTCTAACATGGAAAAAATTTGAGAAGATTTTTGAACCTTTAAGAGAAAGAATTGACTTCTTTTTGTTTCAATTGCCTCCAATTCTTACACCAAAATCTGCAGAAAGAATAGAAGCTTTTTACAAAAAAACAAAGCTAGAGGAAAAGTTTGCTTTAGAATGGAGGAATTTAAGCTGGTTTGAAAAAACTTGGGTAAAATGGGCAGAAAATCTCGGACTAACTTTAGTAAGCATAGATGCTCCAGATTTTGAGAAATTTCCAAGAGAAATTTATTGTACTAGTAGAATTGTTTATTTAAGAATGCATGGAAGAACTGCATGGTATTCTCATTATTACACTAATAAAGAGTTAGAAGAGATAAAAGGAAAAATTCTTAAAACAAAAGCAGAAAAAGTTTACATATATTTTAACAACGATGAGATGTTTGATAATGCGAAAGGAATGTTTTCCTTGCTTAAGAACGAAAAAGTAGAGGAAAACAAAATAGAAAAGTTAAAGTCAAAAATGATTTCAAGTTTGAAAAGATTTGTTACTTCAAAAATTTAAACCCAAAACTTAAGAAAACTTATGCCAGTCAGCGAAGCTCCTTATAAAAGAAAGTATGAGCACACCCATGCTCGAGGAAGCGAAGCAGTAGTAGAATGCTCCTTTTGCGGAAGAAGATTACCTAGATACAAAGCTTTTGTTATTTCTAGAGGTTTTTCTATCGGAGACCCTACTTTAAGAAAACAAATTGACCCAAAGTATTTGCATACTTTTAGAAGAAAATATTATGTTTGTCCAAGCTGTGCAAGATTTAGAGGAATAGCTCAGCCTGGAAAAAGCGTTAGAAAGAAACATAGGGAAATATAAAATTTATAAAATTACAGCTCGGGATACTCATAAGAAACAAAAACTATTGCAACTATTGCCGTTCCGTATTTTTTCTGTGGAACAAAACTTTTTGTGTATATTTCAACATCTTTAAGCTTATAGCTTAAAGGAAATCTTGATTTAAACATCTCATCCAAACTTTTCCTCAAAATATCTTTAGCTTTTTCTTCTTCATCATTCCCATGATATTCAGCTACTAATCCTCCAATTTTATTATCTTTATCATCATAAACCCAACCAATTATTAAGCCTGCAGTAACCATTTGTCCTTTCTCCCCATTAGCAATAGCCATTATTGTTTCTGCTACGCTTCCAAACTTTAATTCTCTTTTCTCAACTCTTCTTGCCTTTTTTGGCATTATCGAAGAATAGGTTATTATGTTAACATTATGGATGCCCGCGTCTTTTAAAGCTTGGTCGAAAGAACCTGCATGAATTGATATGTCGCTTTCTCCTATTCCACCAGTTACAAAGTATTCATAAGGAATCCTACTACCAATCAACATTTCTCCTTCGCCCTATTTGAATAAATAATTGAAAATATATTATTTAAATTTAAATATTTTTAGCCTCTTACACACCAAGAACTTGAGGTTATAAAGATAAAAGAAATAAGGAATCTATGATTACCTCTTACACAAAATCCCCCAATTAATCTTCCAATAGGATAGAAGTAAATTGGTATTAAATTAAAACAAACAACGATTCATACTAACTAGTTGTTTACGAATAGCTTAAAAATTAATAGAAAAATCTTTTTAATGGAAGCTATAATTACACACGCTGATGCCGATGGAATAATTTCAGCTTCTTTAATAGTAAGATTTAAACCAAGAGCTAGCGTATACTTTTCTTCCCCAACTTTCTTACATAAGACAATATGCAAGCTTTTAGATTTTGAGCTAGAAAATTTATACATTTTAGATATCACAGCAAACAAAAAAACAATGTTACTATCTTCGCTTTTCAACAAGGCAATTTGGATAGATCATCATCAGTGGGAAGATTTAGAAATACCTAAGAATGTTGAGGTTTTTGTGGAAGAAGCAGAAAGTGCGGCAAAGATTGTAGCCAAAATTCTCAACGTCGAAAGTCCTTTAATTGAAGTTGCAAACCAAGTAGATACTAACAACATTAAAGATGAAGGAGCTTTGTTTTTTAGAGATTTAATATCTGCTATAAAATGGAAATATAATAAATTGCAAACTATAAAATTTAGACAAATAGTTAAGATTCTTGCTTTTAAAAGTTTGGATGAATTGGAAAAAGATGCTGAGAATGCAAAGATTATAGAGGAGCATAAAAACTGGCTTAATTCTTTAGCTTCCGAAATTCTGGAAAAAACGAAAGAGTTTGATGTTAATGGTAAAAAAATTTTGATTTTTGAAACAACTAAAAGTTTGCCTGTTTATTTCATTTACAATAAGCTAAAGGAACATAAAGATTTTGATTTGCTTTGCGTCTTTTACAGAAGAATAGATATGAAGAGAAAAATTCCAATAACAAAGGTTGAGTTGAGAAGTAAAAGTGAAGATGTTCTTAAAATTGCAAAGTATTTTGGTGGAGGGGGACATAAGTTGGCTTCTGGTGCTACTTTAAACAGATATTTAATAATCGATGAGTTTTTAGAAAAGTTGAAGCAAATTATTTAAAAGTTTTAAAATAAAAGGCTTAAAAGTAAAATAATATATGGTTATGATAACATTAGCTGAATTAACTCCTTTGGCATTTTGCATTCAAACAGATGATCTTTTCGATTTTAGAACTTTTCAATCAAGTTTTGCCGACCATGTAGTTTTAAGAGAGAAAGATATAGAGCTTAGCGAATTTTTAGTTAGTACAAAAAGAGAGCTGAATTCGAGCATGCACCAAGCAAAATTTTTCGAAGGCTATAAGCTTGTTTTGATTAGAAATTTAGATAAAATAATGTCTTTAGTTCAGTCAAGATATTCGAATATTGACGAAGCTACAGTAAACAAAGTTTTATCATCTTGTAGGCAACTAATAAAAAAAGTTTTGATTGCAGAAAGTTTTCAGAAGATTCAAGAATTAGAGCCAACCTTTAAAAAAGACGTTTTACTTAGAGTTTATTCGTTGTTTTCAAAGACTATAAAGTAAACTAAAAGGTTTATTGCTTCGAAATTAGAGAAATTATTATAAACTCTAAGCCAATGAAGAGTGATGGGCGAATTGATTGATGATAAATTGGCTGGCTCAGAGGGGAGATATGTAAATAGATTTTGTTTCTTTAGTGAAAACTTCTATTTTCGAATAATTTCCCTTCCACCCAACTTCTAATACTCCGGTTTGTTTAGGAAGCAAAATATTTAAGTTGCTTTTAATTTTTGCTTCTTTTCCGTCTATTTTAACATTAAAGTTTGAAAGTGGTAAAATTCCTGCGTTTTTAATAATAATGAGTAAACCTTCTTTAGATTGAGTTGCCGCTACTATTTCAATATTATAAAAAACGCTTTTTATTTTGTCTATTGGAGCCTTTAGGAAATTGCCAATAGGATGCAAACTTGGAACTAAAGACTGAATTGAGGAGGAGAAAAGGTAGTAAATTAAAAAAGCAAGAAAAATTAGAAAAATTCCCTTTAAAATGTTTCCAACTGCTTTAATTAAAATGAATGCCAAAAATCCTGTAATCAGAATACCTAGAATTGCTTCTATCATTTTCGTATTTGCTTACAAACTATTAATTTCTTTTAATCCATATTCTTTCACAAATCTTTCAATGACTCTTTTTTCGTCATAAAACGGAATATCATCAATTACTATCACACCAGAGCCCCTCAAGTAATTTGCAACATTTAAAGAAATTTTTTTAGTAATAACATATATCTTACCTGCATCTTTGTTAGATTCAACAATTTCTCTCAGCTCGGAAATGAAAGATTCGTCCAACTCTTTTCTAGCAATTACCAAGTATATTTCATTTTCTCTTATAAACTTACGATAATACAACATGTAATTTTTATCAACAAAATAGTATTTAAATTATTTGGACCCGTAGCTCAGCTTGGATAGAGCACCTGCCTCCTAAGCAGGGGGTCGCGGGTTCAAATCCCGCCGGGTCCGAACCTTTTTGAGTAAAAGATAAAATTTTTCTCACATGTTGAAAACTAGAATAACACAAAGCAAAATATGCTTAATTGCTTCTTATCGTCTTTATAATTTTAGCAAGAACGATTTATTTTGCTTTGATGCCCATTTTATGATTAATAGGATGTTAATAAGGATTAGTTAGATTTTATTTGAAACTACATAGATGAAACATTAAGTATTGTTGCGCAATTCATTTAGTGAAGCTCAGAATTATTTTCTCGAATTCTGCATCTAAAGGCATAAGTTCATAAGTAACTCTAACTATAGGCTTATTGAACTTAATATCTTTTATATAAGCGTAGCTAGCAAATACTATTGTATCGCATTTTACATTATTAATTGTTTTTATAAAATCTTCCTTTTCTCTTTCGCTATATCCCATTGTAGGTATTGTTTTTAAATGAGGATATTCTTTAAAAACTTTTTTCATAAAGCCAACAGCATAAACTTTTGGGTCTACTATCTCTTTCGCCCCATATTCAATAGCTGCCGAGTATGCAGCAGAAATTGTAGATCCACCATGAGTAACAGTGGGAGCGTCATCCACTAAAACAACTTTCTTGCCTTTTATCAGTTCAGGTTTATCAACTTTTATTACACTTTTAGCTTTTATTATTTTTGCTTTTGGATTTATTTTTTTAATCTCTTCTTCAAATTTTTTAACAACACTGCTATCAACTAAATTTACTTTATTAATTATTATAACGTCTGCCAATCTAACATTAACTCCACCAGGATAAGAATATAGGCCGTCTGGTCTTGTAGGATCAGCTACAGTAATATATAAATCTGGTTTAAATAAAGAGATATCATTATTTCCAGACTCAAAAACAATAATATCTGCATCTTTTTCCGCCATTCTAATTATTTTCTTGTAATCTATTCCAGAATAAACTGTAACACCCCTCTCTAAATATGGAATGTATTCTTCTTGTTCTTCAAATGTCGTATCATATTTCTCTAAATCTTCAAAACTTGAAAATCTTTGAACTTCTTGACTCAATAAATTTTTAGAATAAGGCATAGGATGCCTTATTACAACAACTTTTTTATTTCTTTCTTTTAGTATATCAATAATTTTTCTACAAACTGTCCCCTTTCCTGAGCCAGTTCTAGTTGCGCAAACAGCTATTAGTTTCTTTTTAGATTTAATCATCGTATCTCGAGGTCCAATTAATTTAAAGTTTGCTCCCACTGCTAATACTGTACTAATTTTGTTAATCAAATCTCTTTCTGTTAAATCAGAATAAGCTAAAACAACTTCATCTATATCAAACTTTTTAATAAGTTCAGGTAGCATACTTTCAGGATAAATTGGTATTCCATTTGGATATAATTTTCCTGCTAATTCTTTTGGATATTTCCTTTTTTCTATTTCTGGTATTTGGGAAGCCGTAAATGCAACTACTTGGTATTTTGGATTGTTGCGATAAACCATGTTGAAATTGTGAAAGTCTCTACCTGCAGCACCCATTATCAACGTTTTTATTCTTTTAGACATTAGAAATCACTAACATATTTTAAACTGAGTTAATTTAAATTAATTAAAAGTACAGTTTTCAGTTAATACTTCTTTAATTCTCCCCCCGTAATTTTTTAATTACAAACTTTTTAAAAACTATTTTTACAACGAGTAATGTATAAAATGGAAGTCTTAGTTAGGTATGGAGAAATAATTTTTGAAGTCAGAACCGGTCAGAAGGATTTACGAAAGTATTTTAGTTAGAAACATAAAACTTGCATTAAAAAGAGAAGGCGTAGAGTTTACTATAAGAAGAAAGAGGGGTCGAATCTTCATAAATGGTGATGTTGAAAAAGTAAAAGA
>JBMSAV010000024.1:0-2370 GCA_049414645.1 Candidatus Aenigmatarchaeota archaeon | reverse complement strand
CTAAAATTCTTTAACTCTTTACTTCCTGCTTTTAGTACAGGGCAAGATTGATAAAAGCTTGCAAAACTTGTGGCTAAATCGTAAGCATAATTGCAAATATAGTTTGGCTTTAATTCTTGGGCATGGTAAATGCTTTCTTACAGACTACTTATTTTCAGTTTACTAAAAACTTAAATACTTGAACAACTATTCAAATATATATGATAAAAGAAGAAATAAAGCAGAAATTATTGAATTTCTTTTCTAGTATTTCCGATGAAACTAGATTAATGATATTGCTAGCTATTGCTAAAGGTCCTAAAAGTGTTAGCGAGATACATAAGGCTGTTGGTAATAGTAAAATAACTATATCAGCAATTTCTCATCAGTTAAAACTGTTAAGAAGTATGAATATAGTTGTAGCTAAAAAGAAAGGGAAAGAACGACTTTATGAACTATCTGATGAATATTGTTGGTGTATTTTGAGAGATGCTTTGAGAAAATTCGGTTATAAAATAGATATAAGATGTAAAAAGTGTGAAAGATGAAGAATAAAATATCTTTGAGAATAACTGGAATGCATTGCAGTAGCTGCGCTGTTAGCATAGAAAGGGCTTTGAATAAGTTGCCAAGCGTTAAAGCAAACGTTAATTTCGCATTAGAAAAAGCTTTTATTGAGTTCGATCCAAATAAGGTTGATCTAGAAAAAATAAAAGAAACGATTAGAGATGTTGGATACGATGTTTTAGATGAAGAAAAAGAAGTAGAATTTAAAAGCATAAGCTTGAAAATAGAGGGAATTTACTCTAAAAAGAAAATGGGCTTTATAGAAAGCGAATTAAAGAAAACAAAAGGAATAAAAGATATAAAAAGCGATTTTGAGAGAAAAAGAGTTGTGGTAACTTTCGATCAAAAATTGGTTAAAATATATCAAATAATTAAAGTCTTAGAAAATCTAGGTTTTAAAGCCAGAGAAGAGACATCTTTGGAGAGAGAAAGAGAAATTAGAGAAGAGGAAACAAATGATTGGAAGAAAAGAGTATTGATTTCCCTAGTTTTCCTTATACCTTTATCTTACTTAACAATGGGAAGAATGATAGGTTTACAAATCCCATTTTCAGAAAACGATTCATTAATTGCTCTGCTTCAATTCTTACTTGCAACTCCAATTATAATTTCTGCTTCAAAAATTTACATTTCGGGAATAAAAAGCTTGTTGAAGTTTCTTCCAAACATGGACTCTTTAATTTTTATTGGAACTTTTGTAGCTTATTTTTATAGCTTAGCAATTTCTTTTGCCATTTGGTTTAATCTAGGAAATTACGGAGCTCATGATTTGTATTATGAAGTAGGATCCTTCATAATCTTCTTCATTTCTTTAGGAAAATATTTGGAAAGCGTGGCAAAAGGAAAAGCTTCTTTTGCTTTAGAGAAGTTAATAGGATTGCAACCTAAAAAGGCAACTGTAATTAAAAATGGTAAAGAAGTTGAAGCCCATGTTGAAGATGTAGAAGTTGGGGATATAGTTATTGTTAAACCGGGGGAAAAAATTCCGGTTGATGGAGTAATAATAGAAGGAGCTTCTTCAATAGACGAAAAAACGATAACAGGAGAAAGCATACCCGTTACAAAAAGAAAGGGAGATAAGGTCATAGGTGGAACTATAAACAAAACTGGATTAATAAAAATTAAAGCTACAGCAGTCGGCAAAGAAACCGTTTTAGCACAAATCATTAAAATTGTTGAAGAGGCAATGCTTTCCAAAGCACCAATTCAAAAGTTGGCTGATAAAGTTTCCCAATATTTTGTTCCAAGCGTTATTGTAATATCAATTATAACTTTTACATTTTGGTACTTTATAGCAAAAATGTCTTTCACTTTTGCTTTAACAGCTTTAATAGCAGTTTTAATCATTGCGTGCCCTTGTGCTCTTGGATTGGCAACGCCAACAGCAATAATGGTCGGTAGCGGATTAGCTGCAAAAAATGGAATTCTAATAAAAAGTTCAGAAGCTCTAGAAAAAACACATAAGGTAGATACAGTAATTTTTGATAAAACAGGAACTTTAACAAAAGGAGAACCAAGCGTAGTTAGTGTTATTGCTTCTAAATCTTATAATAAAAAAGAAGTTATTAGAATTGCCGCAATAGCTGAAATTGGAAGTGAGCATCCAATTGGAGAAGCAATAGTTAACTATGCTAAAAAATTGAAAATAAAAATTCAAAAGGCTTCAAAATATGAAGCTGTAGCTGGAAAAGGAATAAAAGCAAAATACTTAGGAAATTGGATTTTTGTTGGCAACAGAAGATTTATGAAAGAGAATGATATAGATATAAAAGAGTTTGAGAAGAAGGTGGAAGATTTAGAAGAGGGTGGAAAAACTTGTGTTAT
>JBMSAV010000023.1:0-6747 GCA_049414645.1 Candidatus Aenigmatarchaeota archaeon | reverse complement strand
CTACTCCGGGACCACCAAAACCCCTTTCCCCCACGCTAATCTGACTTACAAACAATGTTGTACATCCTAAACCAGCTAAAACTCTTTTTAATTGTAAAATTATTCCTCTTGCTAATGCTGGCTTGTTTATGTATAAACTAGTTACAGAATCTACAGTAACTCTTTTTGCGTTTATATCTTTAACAGCTTGAGAAAGAACATCAATAAGCTCTCTTAAATCGTTCAAATCTGCAACTACATACTTTTCATATTCCTTCGCTTTTCCTATTCCAGCTGTAAAAGCATCAACTAGAGCAAACATTCCTTTTTCTTCAAACGGTTTTACATTCCACCCAAACTGTAACATGTTTTGTCTTATTTGAACAGGATGCTCTTCCAAAGCTACATAGATTCCTGCCTCACCTTGCTGCAAACCATTCCAAAGGAATTGCTGAGAAAGTATTGTTTTTCCTGTACCTGGACCTCCACTAAACAAAACTACGTTTCTCTCCGGAATTCCACCGTTCAATATTTCATCTAATCCAGGAATGTTTGTTAGAACTCTTTTCATTAAAAATATTTGTATGTAAATATAAATGATTTGCCCTACTTTACTTATTTCTTTATTCTCTTTTTATTAAAACCGCGTTTACTACTCCGTCTTGGCTTGGTCTTGATGTAACTTTTGCCAATCCAAGCTCAGTCTTAATAACAGCACCTTTTGTTATAATCTTTCTTCTAACGAAATCTATGTTAGAGGGGTTTTCAACTACGTCTAAAATTTTAACCTTAGTTGCTTTTTTTGTATCGGGGTTTAAAACATTAGCAAAACTTGCTTGATATAATCTAACTTTTTCATTGCCCCCAAAAGCATCTATAATTTTTCTCTTTTCTTCTCCAATTTTAGTATGAGTTGGTTCTGACCCTAATTCTCTCTTCTTTTTCTTTCTTGAAGGCCTCATTCTAGCTCCAGTTGGTGTTCTTCCCTCCAAACCTCTATGCCAAATTGCCATAATACTTTATTTGGAAAACATTTTAAAAAGATTTAGAAAGATATGTAATGGAAAAAGTAAAAGATTTGTATATTGATGAAGATTCCGATGTCGATGAAATTATAAGAAAAATGGGATATTGTGGAGGGTTTCAAGCTCCTCATCTTTCTACAGCTGTTGATATACTAGAAAAAATGATTAAGGATAAAGATTGTATTAAGTTCCTTTCTTTTCCTGCTGACATCATTTCAACTGGAGCCAGGGGCATAATAAAAGAAATGGTTAAGAGAGGCTGGTTTGATATAATAATAACAACTTGCGGAACCTTGGACCATGATATTGCAAGGAGCTTTAAAGATTACTATCAAGGTTCGTTTTTAATGGATGATAAAGAGTTACACAAAGCAGGGATTCATAGGTTAGGAAATGTTTTGATTCCAAAGGAATCTTATGGTAAAATAATCGAAGAGAAGATGAGAGTTTGGCTAAAAGAAATATACTCTCAAAAGAAAGATTTAGCAACTTATGAATTTTGTTGGGAAATCGGTAAAAGGTTGAAAGAAGATTCAATACTTTACTGGGCTTTTAGGAATCAAATCCCAGTAATTATTCCTGGAATAACAGATGGCGCGGTTGGTTATCAAATATGGCAGTTTTGGCAGGAACATAAGGATTTTAACATCAATATATGGAAAGATGAACAATACTTAAGCGATACTATTTGGAATGCTAAGAAAACCGGTGCTTTGATAATTGGTGGTGGTATAAGCAAGCACCATGTTATCTGGTGGAATCAATTTAAAGAAGGACTGGATTATGCTGTTTACATTACTACAGCTACTGAGCTAGATGGTAGCTTAAGCGGAGCACAAACAAGAGAAGCGATTTCTTGGGGAAAAATAAAAGAAACAGCAAAACAAATTAACCTTTTTGCTGAAGCAACTCTCGTGCTACCAATTATATATTCTTCCCTTCTAAAAAGATTGAAACGATAAAGCTATTCAGCGATTTCTATCGAACATTTTAATGGTATCTTATACTTGAACTTTTTCAAAGCTTGCTTAGCAACATCTAAATGCTCTTTTTTCGTTTTAATCATCACTATTGGAGAATCCTCTTTTCTTATTTGCAAAGCTACACCAGCCGGTCTCCCAAAAGCTAATCTCATTCCTTGGGAATATCTGTCGGCTCCCGCCCCAGTAGCAATTGGTTTTTCTCTTATGACATGATGAGGATATTTCAAGATAACCATGTAATAGTTTTGAGAGCCTATTTTCTTTTCTAAAAATTGATGAGTAACTATTCTTGCCGACTCTAAGGCATTATGTCTTATTTGTCCTAATTCTTTTGCAACAAGATAAAGAGTAACGTTTGCATCAACGTTCGGGTTTCCCATTCTGAATTGGTGAATTTTTGGCATTGGCACACCCACGACATAACTTTTACGAGGATTCTTCTGGCTAACCCTTGTATAAGGTCTTTCCAATCTTCTAACTGTTCTTCCTGGTCTCAAGGCCATAAAATTCTATTCAAAGAGAATTTAAAAAGTTTATCAAAGAATGTAAGATGGAATATCGAAAAGACGCTTAATAAAATCTTCTAATTTAGATTTCGATAATTCATTCACTTCCTTACATCTCCAAAGCTTAATACCTTTTTTATCTGTGTAAAATACATAACTTGAATAAACATCAATCGGAATTCTGAATGAATCATCTGTATTAGTGTTTTCTATTTTTATTTTTAATAACATGATATCAGGGCTTGTAAAAATGAAAAATTTATCACCGTAACCTTTTAATTTTGCATAAATTCTTTCATTATTTTCTCTGAATTCAATTACCTCATAACCGGATTGTAAAAACAAAGCTAATAATTCGTATTTATGGAAATGCAGAAATTTATCTCCTATATTAACTATTACTTCTATCGAATCTTCGAATTCATCTTCATCATCAATTCCACTATAATTTATAGGACTGTGAATTGAAGGTATCGAGACACTGTATCTATTATTCCATAAAGGCACAGGAATGCAATTTTTCATTCTACTTGCCATTAAGTTTATATTACTAATGAAAAATTTAAATGTTAATTAATTTGATGTTTTACTTAGAATAGAAAATGGAGATACAGTATTAAAGATTATGCCATACCATACTAAATTATTTTATTAGTTGTTATCTCTATCGATATTATAATGGGAATTAGTTAGCAAAAAACATTCTATTAAATAACTCTTCTTTCTCTTCTCTCCTTTCTTACGCTAGAAAGAAACCCTAGCTTACCAGCTAACTCTTGATAGAAAATTTCTAGATTTCTTTCCGAAAGCCTTGCTCTTATATCTGCTTCTATAAGCACAGATGGCATAGAATATTGCTCACTAACTGCTAAACATGAGAGAATAGAAGATATCTTATCTGCCGCATTTTCTTTATCGTTCAAAAAATCTATTCTCAAAGGAGAATCAAAATCAGATAGTTTAACGTAGAAGGAAGCGAATTCTCTTAAGTTAAACTCTTTTGAAAATTGATTGCTAACTAAACTTAAAGGCGAAGCATAGTAAAAAGAACTCGTTCTTTCTCCCTTTTTTAAAACATAATCAAGCAAATTTGTATCTTTTGATTTCTCGAGAATTAAAGAGAGCTCTCTCTCTAACTTTAGATTTTCTAATATTAGATTGCAAAACCTAGAGGCTCTGCTATCTTCTATTATTCCTGCGAGAATCGAGTTAGAAGCTTTAACGCTTGAAAACAAATTTTTGTAAGCTTCGATAACTTTTTTATAGTAAGGATATAACAAAGAATCTTTGTCTATGTTTGGAATGTAGTGAGGTAAAATAGAACCATCCATAAAAACGAAATCTGGCTTAAATTCTTTTGAAATCTTTTCGGCTATCTTAACTTCTTTTGTCAGCCTGAAAATGTTTGTAGCAATATCTAGCTCTATTTCAGAAAATGGGTCTTGAAAGATTATAGGCTCAAAAAGTGTTGATGGTGAATAGTATTCTACGTTTTTTAGTTTATTGTTTTCAAAATAGAAAATTACGCCAACAGCTTTTATAAGGATTAAGTCTATTCCATGCAAAGATTTTCTTAATAAGCCGCTATCTATACCTGCAACTGAAAAATTTCCTTCTATTTTCTCAACGTTTTTTATTAAAAAATCTTCTAAAAATTCACTGCTAGAAATTTTTGAGTTTCTTATTATTTCTGCAAGCTTCTTCCTTTTTTCCTCACTTACTTTAATTTCTTTTACCAAGCTTTCTACAGCTTTAAAAAAATCTTCCATTGATTTTCTTTTCTTCCTAGCTTAAAACTTAACCTTTCCAAACGAAAATGTATTTCATAGGCAAAAAAGCTTCTAAGTCGCTTTCATATCCGCATTTACTACATTTATAACCAACAACAATTTCCTTTCCCAATAGATTCTTCACTTTCATCTCCTTAACTTCTGAACCACAAATAGGACATTTATCAATTTTTTGAAGACCAATAGATTTTCTCGTCTTAGCTTTAACTTCTATTTCGTGAATCTCTAAAGCAATTCTTTTTACTCTTGTTGGTCTCACAACATAATCTTTATTAATTTTCTTAAGTTCGTTCTCAACTAGTAAAGCAAGTTCTTCTTGACTTTCTACAATTTTTCTCGATGACAAAACTTTTTTTATTGCATTTGCAACAATTTCTTTAGGTGGAATTTTTCTATCGTCCATAATTCAAATTTTATTTTGTTAATTAATTATATAACAAGCCCGGGTCGCCTAATTGGTATGGCGCAGCCCTGGAGAGGCTGTGGCCGCAAGGCCGTGTGGGTTCGAATCCCACCCCGGGCGAGTAGAAAAATGTTCAAATCCCCAACCATCATCTTTAAATACTCAGCCATTCTTCTCGGATATGGTAGCTGAAGAAAGGCGTTTCAAGGATTTTGTTGAGGGAAAGTTGAAAAAGATAAAAAGTAATGAAAATTTTAATAAAAAATCTAAAGATATTTTTCTCCAATATGTCAACTTCAAACAGACAGAAAGACTTACATACCATCGACTGGGGAGAGTTCTCGACTTGTTTTATCAGTATAGTAAGAATTGAAAAATATTGGCTTCTTAAGGAGGATTCCCAAAGAGCTGGGGGTTTGTTTTGAAGAAGCGGAGAAGCAATGTAGAAAATTTATATTGGTTAAAATATTTTAAAATTTAAATTTTCCGATGGTTAGCGTTAATTTTTAATTTAGATTTTCGCATAAAAAATCATATAAGTGGTTAATTAAACTTTTTCTATACGCTTAGCATCAAGATGATAATCTTTATTACTCTTTCTCCTCCAAATGCCAGTAACTCTTACATGAGTACTGGAGATCATATTAGGTTTCTTAGGTAAGAAGTCATGATCACTTCCATAAAGCACCTTTATCCACAAGCTGCCTATATTTGGTGATTCGTGTAACTTATAGGTTGTAATTTTCTCAAAAATCGGAAAATATATACAACCATAACTTGAACCATAACTTGAACACACTGGAAGAAAAAATGTATATGTTTTGTATCCTACATATTCCGGGTAACCATTAACCTCAATTTTTTTATCCAGATAACTTTCTGGCGATTCTATTAATTCCTTAATATCAACTTTTTTTGGTCGATTTCTTTTTTCTATGTATTCTGGAAGTTTTATAATATTTTCAATTATACCACTGGTATATACAAAGTACGAACCAAACGCCCCAATACCTAAGAGTGCTAACTTCTTAAGAAATTTTCTTCTTTTCTCATTTAGGTTTATATATTCTCCTGTTTTTCCGTTTCCCATACGAAGGCCTCCTATTATGTGTAATCCTCCCAGATTTATATAAGCGTTTCATGTTCCCATTAAAGTAAATGTGTAGGATATTTGTGGTAAGAGTAACATTAAAAGATAATTGTCCATAGCCTTAGAATTACCGCTAGTAGAGTTGGTTTACCACTGGCATGTATTCAGTCATGGTCTTTTTCCTTTCAAAACTTCTTTTTTATTTTTACATGAATCTTCATAAAAGTTTTCTAATCAAGGACATGGATATATAAACAATAATTGTTCCTTCTTTATTTTCATCTTTGATGGTTGTAGGAATGGTTATAACAATGTTAGCTTTCAGAACTAAATTTCAATTTATAAGAAAGTAAAAACAAAACAAAAGATTTATATTTTCAAATTTCAAAATAAAACTAAAGGAGCGAGTCTAATTCCTTATAATCGCCCACCCTTGACTTTTAATAATTGTTCAAAGCCTTTATCATATCTTTCAAATACTTTATTTTTCGCATTTTGATCTTTCGATTTTTTATGAACTATTAAGTTTTTATATCTATTTTATTCTATGTGGCTTGTTAGAGATATAGAAGAAACTGATGAAAGATTTGGAAAGAGACCAGAGGAAAGAAGTATAGAAGAGCTAATAGAAAACTCTTTGATAATTGTAGATAAACATGAAGGACCAACTAGTCATCAAGTAAGCTTATGGGTTAAAGAGATTTTTAACGCTAAAAAAGTTGGTCACATAGGAACTTTAGACCCCAAAGTTACTGGAGTTTTACCAGTTTTGCTAAACGATGCAGTAAAGGTTGCTCCTTTATTTCAAAAATTAGAAAAAGAATACGTTGGTATAATGCACTTGCATAAAGATTTTGACATAGAAAAATTGAAAGAAATAATCGCAAATAAGTTTATTGGTAGAATAATTCAAATACCTCCTAAAAAAGCAGCTGTAGCAAGAAGGCCGAGGGAAAGGGAAGTTAAAACAT
>JBMSAV010000022.1:0-2002 GCA_049414645.1 Candidatus Aenigmatarchaeota archaeon | reverse complement strand
AAACATCTCTTACATCAACATTAACCATCAAAGACTTTCCGACAGTAAAAACAGAAAGAATAACCAAAAAAAGTAGCAAAAGCTTCTTCACTTTAGATCACCAAAAATTCTATATAACGAATAAATAAACTCATACTTTGGTATTTTTACTTCAACTCTAATCTCTCCTTCAAAGAAGCCAGAAATTGTTTCATTAGTGAAGAAATAAACATCTATTCTTTTCTTTTCATTTGGATTAAGCCAGAATGAATCTTCGCTAAACTTTACTTTCTTAGAAATGTTTCCAATTGAATACAACTCTACTCTCACTTTCTTGTCTCTCAAATTTTGCAAATCGATAAATCTTCTTGCATAACTTCCTCCTCCAGGAATTTCACCAAAATTCAAATTCCAAGGATCTGTAACAACTCCAAGAGTATAGTTTTCCCCCGGTTTTATCTCAATAACTTTAGCAGAAGCATAGTATCTTGTAATCTCATAATCAAAAAAGATTCCACTTTTTTTCTCTATCGTATAATTTTTTACAAAAGCTTGCTTTTCTTCTTTTGGAAAGAAGATTATGAAAAACAAAAGTATAGCAAAGAGCGGTATAAATAACAAATTTATCAGCTTTTTATCTCTTCTAACTCTTCTCATAAATCCACCTTGCGACTAGAATTATTACTATTGCCAAGATGATATAAATTAAAAACGTTAAGTCAATTGGTTTTTGAACTTGAATTGGTTTTTTCACAAAATTTATAACCATTTTTTTCTCAAGTTTATCGCTCGTATAATCAACAATTATTTTTGAGTCAAGATTTCCTTCTAATGGCTCGCTTACAAAAGCAACAATTTCTTTTAGTTCATTTGGTCTAACAGTTTCTCTAGCAGAAGAAAAAGAATAAGTTTTATTGTTGTGATAAATCTCTCCGCTAGCAATAACTTTCATCGTTACTGTTCCTGTGTTTTTAAAGAAAATTCTAACTTTGTTTTCCTCTCCCAAAGCATCTATAATTTCTCCACTTCTTATCGCTTCTCCCGGAACTCTAAAGATAACGTTTACTTTTGTAACAGCAATTATCCCAACACCAACTTGACCTCCTGCTTGACCAGTAAATTCTGGTTCTGGTTGAATGCCAAAAGAATGGTATCCTGGTTCTGCATTATTTGGAATGGAAAGAAGGAAACTTATTTCTCTCCAGTTAGTTATCTTGCCAATTGGGGTTTGTAATGGTTGGGTTTGTGGTTTTAGAAGAACCGGATTTGAAAAATACTTAATCCAACTTGAAACATCTTCTTCAGAATAATTAGCAATTGCTCCAGGATTGTAAGCTCTTACGAAATCTAAGTTGTCTAAATATTGAATAAGATGTACTAACATTTCTTCGTTTGAAGGAGAAACGATGTAAAATTTTATATTTTTTGTCTCTCCTCTATTCAAATCTCCCAAATCTATTATTGGTGGAGAAACTCCAACTGTGTATTGTTGAGATAAGGAAATTTTAGAGAAGAATAAACTAGCGATAAAAACAAACAATATCAAAATTGCTTTCATCATAATATCTTTATCTGAGCGAATAATTAAAACGAATCTCTAAATTTAAAATAAAGTCAAATGAAACAAAAGTTCTAAGATTTTTTCTTCAGTTTTTCTACCAGTTCTTTCATCTTTACCTCTTCAATTACTTTCTCTTTTGGGAAAAGAATTCTATAGGCACCTATTTTTCTTTGTGTAATTTTTCCTTCACCAAGAAGTTCATGAATGTAAATGCTTGCTGTTATTCTGCTAACACCCGCCTTTTTCGCAACTTCCTGAATTGTTAGCCCTTCTGGATTTTCTTTAATTATCCTGTAAATTTTTTCTTTTGTTTCTTCCGAGCTTTTTACCATATTTTTATTTGTTTCATGAATATTTAACATTAAAGTTTAATATTAATTGTTAACTTAAAAATATATATTATAGTTAAACATTAACGTTTATAAATGCAGATAACCAATAATTTTTATGAGAAACATGTCA
>JBMSAV010000021.1:0-2099 GCA_049414645.1 Candidatus Aenigmatarchaeota archaeon | reverse complement strand
TAAAAAATTGCTGTACCTTTCTATTTCTAAATCAATAGAAAAAGAATCGTCTCTATCTAACTTTATTGGGTTTGGTGCTAGGATTGGGGCTATTTTCATCTCAGAGTTTTTTGAAATTATACAAGAAGGATATCCACTTTCGATATAAAGATCGCATAATCCTCTGAGAACGGAGGAATAAGTTATATTAATAACAAGAAACAATTTTGTAGAGTTTTTAATTTCCTCTCTTTTATCTACAAACCTTATATTAACATCTCCTATCTTTTCCTCATTTGGAAATAAAGTGATATCCTGACATTCTGCATTTATTAATTTTTCATTTCCATCTTGAGTAGTATAAGAAATATATGGACATACTCTTATCTTTGCTTCTTCCATAAAGCTACTTTTTATTGAGTAGCGAAAAGTGAAATACTCATCTTTGTTCAAGTCTAAATATTTTGTAGTAAGTTCTCCGGGTTTAGAGGATAGGGGAGAAAAAAGAATATCTGAATACTTAGGTATTGATGGAGTTTGCGAGTATTTAACTTCAATTTCTTCTACTTTATTAAAATAGTAATACATAAATAACCCACCTATAAAGACAACCCCAACTATAACCAGTATAACAATAGCGCTTCCTTTCATTAATTTAATTTACTTAGAGATAATAAATTATGGAAGTTTTCGGTTTTCCTTTGAACGAGCTAATTTTTTCAATTTTCCTACCTTTCCTTCTTTTCTATTTGATTCTTTTCATTTTCTTGAAAAAATCAAACATTTTTGGAAATGTAGGAAATCTTTATTATTCTATAACAGCCTTGACAATTTCCTTGATTTCAATTATTTCCCTTTATTCTTTAGGTTTAACAAAAATTTTGCCTTATTTAGCAGCTTCTTTAACCGTTCTGTCTTTTATTGCTGTTTATCTTTATGGAGTTTTCCGATATTCAGCAAGTGTTGCTACAAGAGAAGATAGATTTAATAAATTGAAAAGGGAAATTGAAAAGTTAACGAGTGAGTATGAAAAAGAAAAAGATGAAAAAAGGAAAGAAGAAATCAAAAAAAATATTAAGGAAAAGCTTTCTGAAATAGAAAATTTAGCAAAGCAAATTAACAAAAAAATTGATGAAGAATATTGGTATAAAAATGCAAAAGGAAAGGTTGGTTAAATGATAGAAACAATTTTAGTGCTTTCTTTCGCTTTTCTTTCCTTTTTGGTATTTTATGGTATCCTTAACAAGGTAAAACTTTTTGAAAAAAGTGTTAATATTGTAATCTCTATAGTCATTTCTTTTTTCGTTCTATTCGCATTTTATTCATACAATTATTTTATACTCAATTTCTTCTCCTTGCTTATCCTTCTTCTCTTTTTGATTTTTATTTTTCTTTCCTTCTATTTTTACAAAAGAAAATAGATTTTTAAATTCAAAATTTAATAAATTATATGGATATAAGAAAAATTGCCACAATATTATTTTTCTATACTTTACTCTTTGCTTCATCTTTAGCTCAAGATGGAATAAATGTTAATGATCTTCTTTCAGGTTTAGTTTCAGTAGCTTTCATTATAATTTTCATTATAATTCTCTTGGCAGTAGGTGGAGTAATAAAAAGACCAACAGGAGGGGCATCTTGGTTTCTAATCTTTTTCATAGCCTTAATAATTTTACTTTTTGTAATTCCGCAACTAATTCCCTATCCTCAATATTTAGAAGTGCCAGCAAACTTTAAAGTAGCGCCTCTTCCATCTTTTGTTTCCCAAGTTTTCACAATGCTAGGTTTACCAATAGATTGGATGTACGTCCCCGCAATCATTTATCTTTTCATATTGCCATTTGCTGCCATTTACACATTAGTTTGGTCTTTCTTACAAAGCTTGGGAATATTTGCTAATGTTCCTACTTCTGTAAATAGAGTTTTAGCTTTCATTATTGCATTTTTGACAATACCAATGGGATGGTTTGTAAAGTTAGTTTGGTTATTATTCAGCTTTATGGGAGCTTGGAGTGTTGTTATTTTTGCGGCAACTTTTATTGTTGGAGTATTCTTTAGAGGATACGGAAAGGCGGTAGAAGAGAGATATGCAGCAATGGGAAAGAGATGGAGGAGTGAAG
>JBMSAV010000020.1:0-6636 GCA_049414645.1 Candidatus Aenigmatarchaeota archaeon | reverse complement strand
AACATCACCATCATATTTCTTTACAGAATTAACAACCTCCTCTGATGCAAGTATATCAGCTATCTTAACCACAGCATCTTTATCTCTTAAATAGTAAGCAGCATAAGCCAACCAACTAGCAACTTTCTGAGCAACACGACCATCATACTTACTTACAGCATCAATTATATTCTTGTCAGCCAATATACCAACAACTATTTCATCATTAAGATAATAACTATCAATACCAAGAAGGCCTTCCCAAAATCTCTTTATTTCAAACAAATCTTTCTCCATTTCTAGCAAAGAATTCCTAACAACCGCATTATCCATATAAGTCACCACGATATAGTAATAATTATATTTCTAAAGTACTTAAAGCTTTCGGTTGATAATCATAGGTATAGCTGGTAATGCTTGAATATATATTAAATCTAGTCTTTCCGTAGAGTTAGTGAAAGCTTTCAGATAATCGATAGTAGTGGATTATCTTTATTTATAAAAAATAATGGCACAAATTACATTAAGAGTATGAATGATTTTGTTGACAAAGTTTGCATTTACAACAGAGCTTTAAGCGAAGAAGAAATAAAAGAATTGTATTACAATGGATTTAACAAATAAATTCAACATAACTATTGGATTGTTAAATTCGGGTTTTGCGGATTTAGGTAAAAGCTTTACTTCAATTATTTATTTAAAGAATGGAACAATTTTACAATTGCCTTTAACTTTAAATAGAGATTTAACTAAAGGAAGCTATTTGGAAAATAATTTAACAATAATGGTTTGTAGTAATGATTGCCAAGGAGTTTGTAGTGAAATAATAGTAAACAATCAATGTTAAAATCTTTTAAACTCTAATTCTTGTTCTTCTCCATCTTTTAGGATGAGTAATTATTCTTCTTGTTCTTGCCCTTTTCAACCCAAATTTTCTTATGCTAGCCCATATTGGTGCTCTTCTTATTTTTGCTATTGCAGCAAGTTTTATTTTCTTAGTTATATGTTCTATAGACATTACAACAACCTCCTCAACTCTTTTGATTTTTCTATTGCTAAATCTAAAGCATTTTCTATATCTTTAAAACTAAAAGTACCTATTCCTTGCTTTTGCATAGCACAAATCCTATCATCATCTCTAATTCCAATAACAAGTCTAGCATCGATTACATCTTCCTCGTCTTTACTCAAATCTACAAGCAAGTTATCGTTATATTTTCCAATAGTTACACTAACTGGCTTGTAAATTACAGGCAATTTAGAAACAAATTCTCCTCTTATTATTTTTCCGTTTTCTATTTTGGGTATTTGAGTATGAAGCAAAGCTTTTATAGATGCAAGCATAGAAGCATCCATTATGTTGCCTCTCATATCAAATATAGCTATGTCAACATAAACTATCCAAACTTTTCCTTCTTCTATAAATAGTTTATCAAGTTCTATTGCTTGAGATTCTCTAATTATTCTATCTACAATCCTAGCTAATTCTATTGCATCCTCGCCAGGAGGCCCGGGTTCTATTTCTGGAGAAGATAATGGAGTAAATTCTGCATTAACTATCAATATTCCTTCATTAGGAGAATCGGGAAACGGTTCTCCCAAATCCAATTTTACTCCTGCATAAACTTTTGTTCCTCCAAGATTAACAAAAGCGGAACCTTCTGCTTTAGAAGCCACAGAATGTTTTATTTCTATAGTCCTATAATCTTTAAAGCCTCTTCCATCAACCCTTTTGCCTTGATTCAAATACTCTTTAATGAATTCTTCCATTCACTCTTCCTCCCTTTCAGTTTTGAATTTATCGAGTAAAGTCTTTTTTTGTAATTCATATATTTTTTTGCAAACTTCCTCTGCCTTCTTCAAAAGTTCCAAAACTTCTTCTTTAGTTAACCTTCCGTCCATTTGTAAAAGCGTTATTAAACCTTTAGATGGCATTATAGCAACAGCCATGTCTGATTCAGAATAATTATCTTCTTTGCCATTCAAATCAACTATTAAAGTATTATCAACTTTTCCCACAGAACAAGCAGAAACCAAATCTTTCATTGGTATGCCAGCAGAAGCTAAAGCCAAAGATGCTGCATTTATAGCTGTTACTCTTGTGCTACCATCGGCTTGAACAATATTTTCATAAATATCCACTACGGCCTTTGGAAAATCTTCAATAAAAATTGCGGCAGTTAAAGCTTCCTTTGTAACTTTTGAAATCTCTATGCTTCTTCTATCTGGAGCTGGATTTTTTCTTTCATCAACAGAAAATGGAGACATGGAATAAATTACTCTAACCAAACCAACATCACTCTCTTGTAAGAACTTGGGGAATAGTGCTCTAGGTCCATAAACAGCAACTATAGCTTCTGTATTTCCAAAGCTAACTCGGGCAGAACCATCAGCATTAGATATTTCACCTACTGACATTTTTATTTCTCTAACTTCTTCTGGCAATCTACCATCAATCCTTCTACCATTAACTATAAGCTTGACATCTGATTTTTTCATTTAACCACCCAACATTTTTGCTATTTTTTCAGTTAGCCCTACTGTATGAGCTTCTTTTTCAATCGTCAAAATAGCCTCAATAGCCTTTTCTTTATTTCCTCCTTTTATCCAAATTACTCCATTCTGACCCACATAAATTTCGGAACCAGTTTTTTTCTTAATCAGTTCTATCATGCTTCCACCCTTACCTATAACTCGAGCAACTTTGTAAGGAGTAATTTTTATGGTTATCCCACCAAAAAGTTTTCTTGCTAGCATGTCTTTCATGCTAACTTGAATTATTTTGTTTTTAGTTACTTTGGTTATCTTGCAAAAAATTATATCATCAATATCATAAAATCTGCTTAAATCGACTCTCCTAACATCAACAAACTCTTCAACTGCTTCGCCTAATGGTAAGAATGCCCTATAAGGAGAATTTATATCAACCCACCATCCAGAAACTTCTATTTCCTCTATTCTTCCTATTATCCTATCTCCAACCTTGGGAAAATACTTGCCTGCCAACGGGACTACAGCTATTTCTTCTTCACTAATTTTAAGCACACCCAACACTTTTGAAAATACCTTTTCTCCCTCGACATAACAATTAACAATTTTTCTCCCCTTCCTCTCTCCAATGTATGTTCCAGGCAAAACAATTTCTCTTTGAGTCATACTTCAACCTTTTTTAAAACTTTAGATTCATAATTTCCTTTTGTTATTTCGGCAATCTTTCTAAAGAATTCATCTTGAACTCCGCTAAATATTTCAATTTGTACTTGTAAGCTCCCGTCTCCCAAATATTGCTCATTTTTTACTTCACCTGCCTTCGTTATTACACTATAAGCTTTCCCCGAATATTCGGCAGGAATTTTTAATTGCAGAAGAACTTTCTCAAATTTTATTGGTAAAATAGGTTTTATGGCCTTAAGAACTTTTTCTATCTGAACTTCAGCATCAACAAAAGGATCAATATTTACACCGGCACTCTCCATAGCATTAAGAATTCTTTGAGGAGGATGAGGAGTGTTTGTTTGGGGATTTATTGCCCTCTTTGAAATTAAATTTGCTATTTGGTTTTTCTTTTCTTCTATCAGCTCTCTTTTTTGTTCGGTGGTTAAAGAAAACTCTCCTTTTTTTATTATCTCTTCCGCTATTTTGAACACATCAGTAGTTCCAAAAGTCTTTTGTAAATCTTCTTCTCTTGCGGCCTCACCCTTTCTTGCATCTTTATATATAGCCGGATAAGCCAATATATCTTGTATATTTATATTTGCTCCTTTCTTCATCTCAAAAGCTTTTCTTGGGTCTACCAAAATTTCGAAATTCATCCCTTTAGACTTTAATCTTGCAACTACGGCCTTATCAACGCTTATCATAAGAATATCACTTCAGTATCTTTTTTATGTCATCTTCTCCTAAAATGTTAAACTTCTTGTTTTCAATTATTGCCAAATCAATCTTCTTTCCTTCTTTTATCTTTTCTGTTTTTTCAAGTATGTCAATTGCTAATTTTATAGCATCTTTCTTTGTTATGTTTGGGTTCCATTCTTCTCTAAATATCTTCATTGCAGTCTGTGCACCTCTTCCAATAGCATAAGCATACCATTCAAAAAGCATGCCAGATGGGTCTGCTTCTATTAAATGAGTTCCTGTATGATCTTCTCCTCCAAAAATTATTGTAACTCCATAAGGTCTTAAACCCCCATATTGGGTTAGAACTTGCATTCTATTTCCAACTTCTTTTGCTAAAGTCCAAACATCTATCGGCTCTTCATAAGTTATCTGATGTCTTTGGGCTACTATTCTTGCAAAATCCACCAAAACTCTTGCATCCGCAAGATATCCTGAAGCTACTGCACCAATGTGATCATCTACCTGAAAGACTTTCTCTATAGATGTAGGTGCCATAAGCTCATCTAATACTTTTGCGGTAGCTAAAACTACTCCTTTATTAAAAACTAACCCTAAAGCCGTTATCCCTCTTTTAACAGCTTCTTTAGCATATTCTACTTGAAACAATCTACCATCGGGGGAAAACATTGCAATAGTTCTATCATAACCCATGGCTTCGGGAAAACCTTCCTCCGGCATTTTACCACCTCAAATCACTTAATTTTTTTATCTTTTGTCCTTAAATTTTTTTAGCAAAGACTTAATTGTTCCCGAAACTTTTAAAATTTTAACGTTAATTCTCGAATCTCCAATTCTTTGCAACAAACCAAAAGCCAAAATTATATTTGGAACATACTTATGATTACACTTAACTACTCCAATTTGCTCTTTTTCGTTCCATCTTTCATCTAAAAACTTAAAACCAAACTTACCAAATGTTAGCTCACCATAAAACTTTAAAATTGTTGAATTAACTAATTCTTTAAACGAAGTGTAGTTTATTGGCTCCTCAGAAATTATTTTAAACAAAATGTATCTTTTTCTCTCCCTCAAGCTAGGCAATAGAATTTTTAACCTCATTTATAATTTTCGAATAGAAATTTAGAAAGTTTGAAGATATTTAACAGCTTCTTCATTAGCAAACTCCAAACATTCTCTTAAATCATAACCTAAATAGTAATGATGAATAAAAGCTGCATTAAAAACATCGCCGGCTCCGGTAGGATTTTTTACTTCAGCTTTTATTCCTTCAATCTCTATTTTCTCCCCATTTTCAATTGCCATAGCCCCATATTTTCCTCTCTTTATAACCAATGTTCTACCTTTAAACCATTCAAAATTATTTGAAATTAAAGATGCTTCTTTTTCATTTAAAAACATTACATCAACGAACTTTACTACTTCAAAAAACTCATTCTTATCAAAATTAATTCCTGATTTCAAGTCGGGATCAAAAGAAATTATTTTATCTTTATTTTTTATTTCTCTAAAAAGTTGTGGTAAGTCTTTTCTTAAATTTTCTAACAAATTATAACCAGCAAAATGTACCACTTCTCCCTCTATTTCAGAAATTTTTATATGTTCTAAAGACAAAAGCTTGTTAGTTCCTCTAAAAGTTACTAATTTTTTATTGCCATCTTTAAATTGCAAGCCAACTGTTATACCAGTCCTTTCATTAATTCTTTTCAATTTTAAGTCGACATTTGCTTTCCTCAATTCTTCTATTATAAAATTTCCAAAATAATCATTCCCTACTAAACCTATTAGCCTAACTTTCATACCTAGCTTGCTCAACCATATAGAAAAATTTGCTGCTCCCCCACCAACTTTTAATTTAACATCTTCAATAATTTTTTGTTCATTTTCATCAAAACTTTCAATTGCTTCTGTAAGAATGTCTACATTAATATCTCCAATAGAAGTTACATCTACCATAAATTTCTTAATCAGGAAAAGTTTAATTTATGATATGGGCATATTTAAACCTTATGATATTAGGGGCATTTACCCAAATGAAATTAATGAGAAAATTGCCTACAAAATAGCTAAAGCTTGTGCAAGATATTTTAATGGGAATAATGCGTTGATAGGCGGCGATGGAAGAATATCTACACCACTATTAAAAAAAGGGATAATAGATGGATTATTAGAAGAAGGAGTAAACGTTTATGATTTGGGTATAATATCAACATCTACTTTTAATTTTATAATTTCTAGAGGCAATTTTGATTTTGGACTGCAAATAACTGCATCACACAACCCAAAAGAATTTAATGGAATAAAGGTATATGATGGTCTAGGAAACACTATTGGAATTGATTTTGGATTGAAAAAGATAGAAGAGATTTTTAATGCAATGAATATAGATAATAAGAAAAAAAATGGCAAATACATAGATGCTTCTGAAATGAAAAATCTACATAAAAAATTCCTAGAAGATTTTATAGAAAGCTTTGATCAGAAAATTTGCATAGATTATTCAAATGGCTGTGGTAGCATAGTATTTTCTGATGTTATAAAAAACAGAATAAATGCCATAGAAATCAACAAAGAGATTGACGGAAATTTTCCTGCGCATCCTCCTGAACCTACTGAAGAAAATTTAAAAAAACTAAGTGAACTTGTAAAAGAGAATAATTGTTCATTAGGAATAGCTTTTGATGGAGATGCGGATAGGATTGTATTTTTAGATGAGAATGGGAAATTAATTAGAGGAGATAGAATTCTTTATATTTTTTCTAAGTTTATAAAACCAAAGAAAGTTGTATATGAAGTCTCATT
>JBMSAV010000019.1:0-2360 GCA_049414645.1 Candidatus Aenigmatarchaeota archaeon | reverse complement strand
GAACAAAATATACTAATAATTCTACTTCTAATACTGACTCTAAGTTTGCTTCTACTCCTGATAGTAATATAAAAGCCAAAAAAAGAAAAAGCCCCTCAAATTTGTGAGGGGCTTGTTTTTTGTCTAATGTTGCTGTTGCTGTTGGGCTCGGCGCCTGAAGCGGGGCATCCAAACATCTGCCCGACCAGGACCGATGTTCAGCCTGCCTCCTCCCACTTCTTCTATTGTGTTGTCCTGAATTAAACCTCCATACACCCCAAAAAATCCATTCACTGCCACCTCGACGTTTTCGCCGGGGTGAGAGTGAGGATGTCCACCCCACCATCCCAAAATATGACCAACTGCAACAACCGCCACCACAATGACTACGCTTAGTGCTACCCATATTGCAGGCGACATCTCTTTTCACCTCCTTATAGAATTGTACCACTTATATTATACCATACATAAATATAGCTTGTCAAGAGGGTTAAAAATTTGCATTTTTAAATATTTTTTGTATAATTAAATTGATGGTAAACCCAGAAAGATCCCATCAGCAACAAAGAAAAGAACAACAAAAACCTCCTGAATATCGAAAAGATTCACCGGAGTTAATTGCGCAGGAATGGGAAAGCTTAAAATTAGAAGAGGTTAGAGATATATTAATAAAGGAGCAATTAGATTGGGCTTTTAAATGGGCAGAAGAAAAACTTAAAAAAGATCCTAATTACTCCTCCTTATCCGAAGAAGAGAAAAAGAAAAGAAAAGAAGAAAAAATTAAAGAACTTGTGAGAGAATTACAGAGTATATCAGATAAAAATACGCTCATTCAAAAATTAGAAGAATTAGGATTAGATACTAAAGAAATAATTAATTTGTTTGGATTAGTTTATATACCTAAAAATTATACTGTGATTGCTGTTACTGATATTCATGGAGATATTTATGCTTTAGAAGAAGCAATTAAAGAATTTGAAACAATAAAAGGTCAAGGAAAAAATGTTGCTTTTGTATGTATGGGTGATTTTGTAGATAGAGGAGAGTATAATTTTGCAGTAGTAAAAAGATTATTTGAATTAAAAAAGAAATACCAGGATGAAGTAATAATTTTGAAAGGAGATCATGAAGTAGATATTAGTAGAATCAAATCGGATTTTCTTTGGAAATTATGGGAGGCTGGTAAAATTCTTGATCCTGATGGATCAAAAAATATTAATTTGGCAAAAGACTTATATGGAGAAACTTTTTCAAAATTGCCACACGCAGTTATGTACAGAGATATTTTATTAACCCATGCAGGTATCCCTGTAAAAGTTAATTTCATAGAAAACGAAAACAGGTGTGTTATTGATGAAGAAAGTATAGCAATAGGAAGATTAATTCAACCAGAAAGTGGTGATTTTAGAGAAATTAATTGGGCAGACATTGATCCTGAAATTGAAGGGGTCATAAAAAATACAGATAGATATCACCCTCGACACCGTCCACCTCTTAAGCAGATAGATATTCATAAATATTCTCCTAAAGAACTAAATAGAATATTAAACCGGCTAGGCTTCTCTTATTTCATTCGTGGGCATCAATATTCATATAGAAGTATACCTTTATTCAAAGATTCTGATTTAGCATATCATTTTCAAGAAAGGATAATAACTTTTCACTCAAATCACAGTCTTTATGCTGAAAGTGAAGGAGAATATACCGAAGGTTGTTATTTAATCTTGAAAAATGGTGGTATAATGGCAAAGGGAGTAAAAGAAGAGAAAGAAATACCTATAGTTCAACCTAAAGAAGAAGTTTCTACTCGAGAACCTTATGAAGGACAACCTCAACAGGCCGGATTAACTTCACAAGAAACAATGGAAGAAAGGAGACCAACAAGTAGCATAGAAGAAACACCTCCTGAAGGGAGCAGAGATCAAAAAACTATTTCATCGCAAAGACCAGAGCAACAACAAGGACCAGAAATACAGCTTCAGCCAGAAAGTTTAGAAGATAAAATACGAAAACATTTGGAAGGATTACTACAAGACTACAAAGACTATATTGAATTATTAGGGTATGATCTATCTGGATTTAGTAACAGATTTATTGAAAAACTTTTAAGCCAAAATCTCCAAGAATTACAGCAAGAAGTAGAAATACGAACTAGATTTTATATGGATCAACATCCAGAAGCAGTGAAGGAAACAATAGAAACAGCTTTTGTAAATGAAGTTTTTAGCGAATATCGGGATTCTATTGAAGCAACTCTTAGAAGATATTTAGGTGTACTATTTTTAAACAGTGAGGCATTATTTAATAATGAACAAGATAGAGAGAAAGTGATTGAATTTTTAAGAAAAAAATGTTCTATAGATGATATAAGAATGTTCTTA
>JBMSAV010000018.1:0-7189 GCA_049414645.1 Candidatus Aenigmatarchaeota archaeon | reverse complement strand
ATCTCCCCTATCTCTAATAATAACATTGCCGGCTACAGCTCCAAGCTTATTCGCATTTATATGCAATTGCTCTCTTAAAGCATTTATAACCAATTCTAAATCTTCCACTGCTTTATTAGATTCTTCTTGCTCATCAACTATATTTTTATTCAAGCCAGGAATGTTTCTCTTTAAAATGTAAAAAGCTTCTCTTAAGCTAACATGCTTGTTTTCTTCAATCAATTTTTTTGAAAGTGCAGCAACTCCGGTTAGTTGAGTAAAACTCCTTATTTGGCCTAAATGAAGCAAATATCTTTTTGCAACATAACCACCAAGAAATATCTTTCTTTCTCTAGTATCAAACTTTATATTTCTTAAAGTTCTTACTGGCACTTCAACACTAGGATTTCTTCCTTCTTCTACATCTTTCAAAAAGCTTTCACCCAACTCTTTAAGAGTTGATAAAATCTCCTCTTTTTTCTTAGGCCTTATGTAAAACTTCATTTATTTCACCTCAATAACTTCTTCCTTCAACCTCTTTTCTTCCCCTTCCTTATACTCTCCTTTCTTTATCAATTCAAGAATTTTATTTTTAATGTATTCAACATTCTTTCCTGTTAATTCCGATACGAATTCGCTAAAAACGTTTGTATATGCTTCAAAAATATTTGCTCTCATCCTTAGCTGCTCGCTCCTAATTTTTTTGTGTAAAAACACGGAAAGTCTTCTTCCTGCTTCTTGTAAAGCAAGTTTAATTTCTTTTATTATTTCGGGATATTCGGCTATTGCTTGCTTTCCTTCACTTTTGTAAGGAATCCAAACAGAGAGGAAATCGACAAAAATTATAATGGGGGCTTGAGGTAAGCTACCAGAAGGTTGACTTAAACCATAGTTTCTCCAATCGACCTCTTCAACGGCTCTTGTAATAGCACAATCCGATTGATTGTAAAGTAAAGGAGTATGGTTTGCGAACCTTAAAAGTCTTGCAGTTAGAACTTGCTCATTGTTTTCCGAAATTTTTCCACCATAAGCTAAAGCAACCTGAACTTGAAACGGATTTCCTCTATAGACAGAAGGTTTTCTTATAACAGCTGTAACAAACTCTGGTTGAAATTCTTTTTGCAAGGCTTCAATTAAAAACTCTTCTTTTAACGGAGAAAGACAATCCGTTGGAGGAGCTTTTAATTTTACGCTCTGCATCGCTTTATGTAATTTTTCTGCTTCTTCATCAGTAACTTCTTTTGGCCTCTTTTTTGGATCTACTCGAGCTAACTTACAAATCTTTTCTGCAGTTTGTAAGCTGACTCTTGAAAATTCAGAAGAAAGAAAACCAGCTACAGTTCTAGCGTTAGATAAATGCAACATTCTTTTGAACCTTCCGAGTTCAACCCCATAAGGATGAGGCTTAATCTCTTTTGGTGAAGGCGGTAAAACATTAACTACTCTTTCAAGCTTAAAGCTACTTTCTGGTCCATCATAAATTATTTCAACATAAGGGTTTGCTAACCAAAGATATCTTAAGTAAGTTGGTATTGATTGTCCTTTTTCGATATATCTTCCCTCAACTAATAGTTCTATCGTTAAGCCATGTAGATCTTTTTCTAAATTTTCTATATTGTGTGAAATTATTTTTGGTTCGTTTTTCAAAACATCAATCATCAATTCAAACTCATGCTTTTTCTTTTTGTAATAAGTTATTATTTTTGCAGGCTTGCCTGTAGTCAATTGAGCATACAAAATTGCACCCTTTATACCTATACCTTGAGTTCCAATTGATTGTCTGTATCTATAAAATTTGCTTCCTACCAAGAACTTACCAAATGCTATTGGAATTTTTTCTGGTGGTAAACCAGGACCATTGTCTTCAACTCTAACCTTGTAAATATTTTCTCCGAGTTGTTTTACACTAATTTTTATCTTTGGTAAAATTCTTGCTTCTATGCAAGCATCAACACTGTTATCAACGGCTTCTTTAACAACAGTAAATAAGCTTTTTGTCGGATTTTCGTATCCTAACAAATGTCTGTTTTTTTCGAAAAATTCAGCTATACTAACTTCTCTTATTTTATCGGCAATTTCTTCTGCTGTAATTACACCATTTTCCATAATCATCAATTTTTGACGTTGAGATATAAATTGTTTAAACAACAAAATTTTTTTCTAAGAACTTTTGAACACTAGAATGCATTTTTCCTTCTAAAAGCATTTCTATTGCCTTTTTAGCAATTTGTAAATTCTCCCATTTTCCAATTATAGAAATCGTTTTTCCATGAACGCAAATTTTAGTTCCAGTTTTTTCTTCAATCATTTTCTTAATGCTTCCCCCTTTACCAATAACCCTACCTTTAAGCTGAATTTGTCTTTCTCTACTTTTTCCGTAATCCTTAACATCTATTATATCAAGAAAATAGCTTTCATCAAGCAAATAAAGGGCTGTATTCAAGTCAAACCCTCTATTAAGAGCTCTAAAAACTTCCTTAACTCTAAGAACAGTTAGTGGATCATTTCCTTCAATAGTAACTTCTTGATCTTCTAAAGAAATTTTACAATTGCTTAATCTTTCTATTTTCTCTACCCACTCCTTTTTATTCCTAAGCATTTTTGCTCTTTCTTCAGTTAAAACTACTGAATCTTTCATTCAATCAGCCTCCTTAAGGTTTCAAACAAATTTTCGTCAACTGAAACATTCTTTTTCTTAAAAAATTCATTTATATTCTTCGTGTCTCTCTCTAAAAATTGTATTGCTAATGGATGTCTATTGGTTACACCTTGACTAAAATCTATAATATAAACTTTATCGTAATATAAAATATTAAAGGCGCTCAAGTCTGTATGAATTATTCCAGCCTTTGTTAATTTAATCATTTCATTCCTAACTTCATCATAAATTTTTCGCCAATCTAAATCTTCTTTCTCTAATTGAGCTAAGTTTGGTGCTGGAATACCATCTTCACCAATAAAACTCATTACTAAAATGTTTTGATGAACAGCAATTGGTTTTGGTAGACTAACACCAGCTTCAAAAGCTACACTCATATTTTTGAATTCCCTCTTAGCCCAATTTATTACTACATGCCATCTTTCCTTTCTAATTTTCTCAAATCTATAGTCAGAAATCAAATATTTCCACATATTCTTGAAATCGCAATGTTCAACTCTATAAATTTTCATAGCCAACCAATTTCCATTTTTGTCTTTAGCAGAAACGACTACACTCTCTTTACCTTCTTTAACTGTTGATTCTAAACTTCTTATTATCCCCTTTTTAATTAGCTTGTATATAGCCATCAAAGTTCTTCTATCATAAACCTTCCCTTCTATCTTACCTTCTGAAAGAAAATCTTCCATTATTATACTTGTAAATTCTTTACATAACCATTTTTTTTCAACCATGAAGCTTGCGTTGGAGTATATCTGAAAACAACATCCCCCCTTTTATCTGATTGTACTTTCCATGGTATTATCAGAACTAAATCTCCTTCGCTAATCCATACTCTTTTCCTTAATTTACCAGGAATTCTACAAATTCTCTCTTTTCCATCATCGCAAATTACTTTCATTCTATCTCCCCCAACCATAGCTTCAACGACACCTAAAACTTCTCCTTCTCTTGGCAGTCTAATTCTTGCTATTTCCAATTCTTCTTCAGTAGGCTCATACTTTTTTACCATTTATCCTCACCAATATTGTATCTCTGTAAATTTTTTTTCCTTCTTTCACTCCTATAAGCTTTCTCGAAACTTTCATAGATAAGTTATATTTTTTTCTGAGATTATTAATTAATTCGTAAGCATACCTCTTGAATGAAAAATCGATATCAAAACCTCCTTTAACTGGCTTTCCGACCAAACCGTATTTTTCTACAATTTCCTCAACGTTTTCTCCTCTTAACTGAAGAATTGCCTCTATTTTTCTGCTTACGAACTTTTTACAATAGTTGCAAATAAACTCCTTTTCTACAATTTCTATTTTATTGCTTGGTAAGATTTTAGCAATTTCTCCAAGCTTCTTTGATATAAACTTCTTTATGTAAAACTCTACAGCCTCTTCTTCATTTTCAAAAGACTTATTGGAAACAAAATATCTTACACAAACCTTACATCTTCTTATATGAATTTTTTGTATTTCAAGTCTTTCAAAATAGCAATCTAGGCATAAATTATTGTAAAACTTATCAACATTTCTCCCGCATCTTGGACATATCATTTATTCATTAAAACCACAATTAATTAATGGATTATGCAATAGTACCAGCATACAATGAAGAAAAAAATATACATGATGTTGTTAAAAGACTTAGAAAAATTGGATTTAAGGTAATAGTTGTAGATGATGGGAGCAAAGATAGAACTTATGAATTTGCGAAAAGGGCTGGAGCAATTGTTTTGAAACACAAAATCAACAAAGGAAAGGGCGAGGCTTTAAGAACTGCCTTCGAGTATGCAAAAAGAAGAAAAATAAAAAATATTGTTATTATCGACGCAGACTTACAATATTTGCCGGAAGAAGCAATGAAACTTTTGGAACCAATTAAAAGAGGGGAAGCAGACTTCGTGATGGGTTATAGAAATTGGAGAGAAGTACCATTTAGGCATAAGCTTGGAAACTTTGTTTGGAGAACTTTTTTCAACATACTATATGGAACTAAGTTAAAAGATACTAATTGTGGATATATGGCATTTGGAGAAAGAGCAATAAAAGAAATAGAAAATATACATGGAGGCTATATAATAGAGAATTCAATTTTGAGTGATGCGTTCAAAAAAAGATTAAGAGTTAAACAGGTTCCAGTAAAGGTTTTTTATCATAAAAAAAGTGGGATTAAAAGGGGGATAAGAGTTGTTTTAGGTGTATTGATTTTCATATTAAAAGAAGGATTAAAATACAGACTTAGCAAACTCTAAATTTTCCTTCAATCAATTCTTTCAAGAAATCTTTAAGAGTTTCAAATCTTTTCTCTACGATTTCTCTAACTATTTCTTCTTCCTTTTTATCTAAATCATCAACCTCTATTGAAATTACTAAAGGATTGTTTATTGGTCTTCCTATTTGGCTCAAAAGCCAAACATAGTTGTATTTTCCTATTCTTTCGTAAATTTTATTAGCAATATCAAAAGCAAGCAAATTGTAAATTTTACCAACATGACTAACCATGTTTTTACCTGGAGCTGCCTCAGATCCTGCTGGCCTATTCAACGAAATAATACCATTTACTCTATTTCCCCTTCCAACCTCTCCAGAATCACCAGCTTCTGCCGAAGTTCCCGTTACTGTTAAATAACATCCTTCTTCTCCCTTACCTTTTTCATCTAAAGTATTCAAATAAATGTTGGCCTCTATTCCTAAATTTGTATTCAAGAAATTTTTCATTTCTTCCTTTATTTCATCTTTCTTCTTGAAATAATCATCTTCATTTTTTACAAATCTATCAACAAAAGCCATAGCTACTGTATAAATAAAATTGCTATTATCTCTTAGTCCCATTATTTTAATGTCCTCTCCACTCTCTGGAAATTTTCTTTTAAACTCTTTGGAGTTTAGATATCTCTCCAACTCTAATACACTCTTCTCAAGAATGGTCAAAGGGGCATAACCGACCAAAGCACTTGTATCGTTAGCTGGTAAAAATTCTTCTTTCCTTTTGAATATTGATGTCAACTCTTCTGAACCTTGCTTAACCTCATTTATAATTTCTATCTCTTTTTCACTAACAAATCTTAAATTCTCTTTTAGCCATTCGTAAACAGATTTTTCTAGTATTTCATCTAAAGGAACTTCCTCTTCATTAACTCTATACGTTGCTCTATCTCCGAAGAAAATCTTCATTGGCTTTAATATCTTTCCTCCACCAAATTTCGTTTTTGACTCGCCTGCAACCAACAAAGCTTTATCTACATTAAAATGAAAGATTTGGTTGTATTTTTTCAAGTAGTATTGAGTAAGGTTCAAAGAAAATCTATCTGCAATAGAATCACAAATTGTATCTGGATGGCCAATCCCCTTTCTCTCAACTATTTCAATTTTAGGTTGAGAATATTTGAACGAATTAACTTTTATGTTTAACATTGAGATTTTTGAATAACAAACTTAAAAATTTTTTTAATGTCTAATAAAATCTAATTTAATGGGACGGTAGCTCAGCCCGGGAGAGCGACCGGCTGAAGACCGGTGCGTCGTGGGTTCAAATCCCACCCGTCCCAAAATTCCCTATTAATATATTGTTATATTTACAATCGTTCCAGTCTTTTCAAATTTAAGATGATAAAGAGTAATTTCGCCTTTACCCAATAGCTTGTTTAATAATGAAGATAGAGAAAATTTTGATGGAACACTACCAATAAAAGGCATTGTAGCATTGCAGTATAGTTCCTCGCATCTCAATCTCTTATTTTCTATTTTTATACAAATGTAATTGCCGTATGAGTATTCTTGATTCAAAATTTTTTCCTTTAAATCTTCTAACGAATATTGAGTGTATTTATCTAAGCTAACATAAATGCCATTAACTCTATCAGCTACGCTAATTTCATAAATTTCCGTATTTCCAGGAAAGCTCCAGCAAAGATTGTCTATAATGTTTTTCATTTTGTAAAATTGCTCTAGAGTTTTTTGCTCATTCATTGCTTGATTTGTGTTATAAATTTGATACACTGCCAAAGATAGAATTATCAAACCTGCCAAAATTCCAGCAAAAACCCAAAACCATTCAGAAATTGCTTTCATATCAATTCTCCACAACTATTGCTTTATACCACTCTTTAAAAACAACTTTTGCGTAACTTTTTGAAGTATCAAAATTTCTTAAATCTATTCTAGGAATGCCTCCTGGATATCTTTCCTTAAACTTATCTTCTACCCAAGCTTTATCTACTTTACTAAAATCTCCAAAAAGATAAAAGCAAGTAGCATCTTCTCTGTATTTTTCTCCAGTTTTGTCCCAACAAGAAAAAACGTAAGTTAAAATTTCCCCACTTGAAAAATAATCCTTTTTTATTTCGTGGGGAGTTACCTTACTTTCTTTCGTTTGCCTTGCCAAAAATCTTTTTATGTCATCAGAAAAATAGATAACCATACTTATAACAATCATGGCAACAGTAAGGAGAATTATCCATTGAACTATATATTCCAAAGCTAATCCTTTCATCCAAACACCTCTATTGCATTTTCTTTACTATTGTATCTAATCAAAATTATCTTTTGATTGTTTATA
>JBMSAV010000017.1:0-2104 GCA_049414645.1 Candidatus Aenigmatarchaeota archaeon | reverse complement strand
TCTGTTCTTTTAGTTTTTATACTAATGTTAATAAATTAAAAAATGCGCCAGTAGTCTAGCCTGGTAGGACGCGAGCTTGCCAAGCTCGAAGCCCGGGTTCAAATCCCGGCTGGCGCAAAAGTTTTAAATACCACTTATAAGTAATAATATGGCAGAAATTCCTCAAAAAATAACTGTGAAATCAGCTAAGGAAATTTTATCTCAGCCCCAACTTTTGTTCATTTTAAAGAAAACGGCTCTAAGTAAAGTAGAGGCGATAGAAACTTGGATGCTTTATAAATTGGGTATTTTGGGTGATGATGTATGTTATGGCTATATAGGCAATGTTGGTATAAAAACCTTTATTTTACCTAAGTTGAAGCTTTATATTGACACGTCCTATGATATAGATGTAGCCGTTCCCTCTGTCAGTTACTTTAAAAATTTGGAGATAAAAAAAGAAAGGCTTATTGACGAAATTATACATAAGCAATATGGATTTAGTTATAAGTATGAGATTGTTTATTCTCCTTTTGAGGTTTACAGAATCCTAATTCCTCCCTTTCAAATAGGTCATGTGGAATGCAGAGAGGTAGATGGTTTTGATAAAACTACAGGTGTAGGACCAATTCCTTTATCTGATGAAGATTTCAAAAAACGCAAAAAAATAGAATATCTTACTTCACTGCCTCTCGAAACTCAACTAGCTGCGCATATTAATCCAAAAGCTTCTAATTACGAAAGAGAAAATAGAGCCTTTTTTGCATCGATATCTGTTGATAATATAGATTACGATGCTGTCCAACAGAAATTAGAAGAAAGCACAGATGTTGTAAGGAAAGCTGGAATACCTTTGAACCCATATAAAGAGGGTTTTAGAAGGATTAGCAGAGAATGTGAGGTCATTGAAAGGAAATTTGAAAAAAAACTAACTAAAGAATACAAAGAATACAAAGATAATATAGAAAATTGGAGAAAGATTATTAAACTTCTTAATATACTTTACGAGATTACTCCCGTAGTTTAATTTTTAAATCTTAAAGCTAAAATTAAAGCTTATGGTAAAAAGAACTGGACCAACAAATCCTATACTGAAAAAGCTAATTGAAGAACTTAAAAAGAAATCTTTAGAAGAAAACGTCAAAATTTGGAAGAGAGTAGCTGAAATTTTAGAGAAACCTACTAGAAGAAGAGCCGAGATAAATATTAAACATATAGAAAGAGAAGCAAAAGATGGAGAAACAATTGTTGTTCCAGGAGTCGTTTTGAGTGAAGGCGAGCTAAAAAAGAAAGTAACTATAGCTGCTTGGAGGTTTTCCGCTAAAGCTAAAGAAAAAATTGAAAAAGCTGGTTCGAGAGCTATTTCTATCGAAGAATTGCTTAAAGAAAATCCGAAGGGAAGTAATGTTAGAATAATGGTGTGAGAATGAAAATATACGATGCTACAAATCAAATCGCCGGAAGACTAGCAAGCTATGTAGCAAAAGATTTGCTTAATGGGGAACAAGTTGTAATTGTTAATGCTGAAAAGGCCGTATTATCTGGAAATCCAACAATGAAATTTAGAGAATTTAAGCAAAAGAGAGATAGAGGAGACCCCAAAAAAGGACCATTTTATCCAAGATATCCGGATTTAATTTTAAGAAGAATTGTTAGAGGAATGCTACCTTGGCATAAGGATAAGGGGAGAAAAGCTTATAGAAGGCTTAAAGTTTATATTGGCGAGCCAGAAGAATTTAAGAATAAGGAGAAAATTAGAATAGAAGAAGCAGACGCGAGTAAGCTTAAATGTAAATACATTACACTTGGTGATTTGTCTTTAATGCTTGGGGCTGAGAAAAGATGGTGAAGAAAGAGAAAACGATATTGGAAGTTGGAAAAAGAAGGCTCGCTATAGCTAGAGCCGTTATTAAAGAAGGAACAGGTAAAGTTTTCATTAATTCTAGACCTTTAGATCTTTGGGGTACTCCTGTTTTGAGACTTTGGATTAAAGAGCCTTTGATTTTAGCTGGTGATTTATCTAAAGCAGTTGATATTCATGTTAATGTTAGAAGTGGAGGGATTGTTGGACAAGCTGAAGCTGTTAGACAAGCTATTGCTAAAGCATTAGTTAGATACTCAAAAG
>JBMSAV010000016.1:0-4953 GCA_049414645.1 Candidatus Aenigmatarchaeota archaeon | reverse complement strand
AGTAGTTCTCAGAAAATCGGCAGTCTTACGAGTCCTTTAGTTTTGAAAAAGGGTGTCAAAAACATGACTGGTAATTTTATCTCTAGTTGTATTTAATCTTCAAAATCAACAAACAAATAAACCCCATCTCTTAAATCCCATTTTTTTAATAACATGCAAACGTCTTATCCGATCTTCTTGGTCCTATAACGGTAATTTTAAGGTCTTTGTTCGATCCTATATTTAGTCCTCTATCAACAAATTCAATTTTTTATATCCTCTTTTTTCTCAATGGATGTTATTTATACAGGTTTGGGCTATAGGGAAAAACTTATGGCAAAACTTTTTTCATTCAAAGATACATTCTTCCCTGTATACTTCTCTGAATTGACATAATGAGTTATCTCTTAACTAGAGATAAATTGCGTACAGTCCCAAGTACTCTCCCCCGAAAAGAAATGGTATATATAGTACTAATAATAAATCGGTGAGAAAGATGATGAAGAGAATCATAAGATGCCCACCAACAAGGGTAATAAGGTTCATTGACGGGTTTGGAAATAGAAGAGTTTTCATAAAAGGAGTTGGAAGCTTTTTGGAAGATGAGGTAATAATAGATACTTCTAGGTTTTGTGGATTTCAGAAAAAGCTTCCCGATTTCATGAATTTTGGGTACTATAAGGAGGTCTAAAAATGAAGGTATTGAGAGAAATAAAGATTGCGTTGGTTGAAGATAGAAATGTACTAAAGTGGAACATACAAGTTGTAAAAGATGGAAGGATGTTTGGTGTTATAAAACCCTTATAACTTTTGAAGAACAACAAACAAATGATATTTTTCGTAGGGATCTAGCTCAACCTTATCCAAAATCTTGAAATGTTTCTCAAGCTCTTCTAAACATCTTTGATAAATGACTTTGGGATCTTCGACGGAACTTATGCTTTGCGATTTTATTGCTATAGCTGCATAACCATTTGGTTTCAAAAACTTTTCGCAATTTTTAATCAATATAGGTATTTGATCTTCTGAAGCAACATCTTCATAGACAAAATCAACTTTACCAAAAACAAACTTTTCATAAGTTTCTGGTTTCCTTGCATCAGCAAGCAAGGGAACAATATTTTTGTATTTTTCTGAAACTAGAAGAGCATCTTTCAAAACTCTTTCAGCTATATCAACTCCTATAATCAAACCTTTAGGTCCAATGATGTTGCTAAAATATGTAGCTGTTTTACCAGCAGCTATTCCTAAATATAAAACTTTCATGTCTTTCTTGAGAGGAAAAACCTTTAATCCTTTAACAATTGCCGCAGCAGGTTTAGAAGTATGGGGATTCCAAATTCTATATTCAACATCTCCAACCTTAACTATTTCTTCGCCAAAAGGCCTATAGCCAGGAACAGTATTAACGGTAGCTAATTTTTCATCTACCCAGTAAATTCCTTCAAATGGCGTTTTTTCAACCTTCATACCTTATAATTTCCTTTTTATTATAGAAAAAAACTTTGGTTGAATTTGCTCTTCTTCGATTTCTTTTAGATTTAAAGAATCGACAATCTTATAATATTCTTTCAATTCTTTTCTAGATGCTGCCTCCAAAAACTCAATAGCAATTTTTTTCTTTTCATTCAATTTTTTCAAAGAAATTTTCTTATGTCTGAACCAAATAATTGATTTTTCTTTTTTATCAATCTTAAAATAAACTGGATACATTCTACAAAGATAAGGAGCATTTTTTCCTAACAAACATTTCCCTTTAAAGAAAATGCAAACTCCATTATCTCTTTTTATTGTCAAGAATTTTTTCCTTATTAAATTTTTACTACCAACTCTCTTCCTATCCTTTCTCAAAACTAAAACATCAATTTTTCTACAATAAACTGTTTCTTCCAAAAATCTTCACCTTATTTCTTTCAGCTTTTCTTCCAAATCTTTTTTCAATTCTTCTCTTCTATCCTCTTTAGTATAATAATCAATCCTAACAGCTAAAGATATTTTGTTTGCAAGTATTCTAGCAACTTTGCCTCTATCCTCTTTCTTCGCATTTTGAACGTATGGATGCAAATAAATCAAACCATGTTTTGGCGGTTTTCCTTTTCCATGCAAATATCTAAACAAAGCTTTCTCAGAACCAATTAACTGAATTAAAGAAGACGGAGCTTTAGCTAGTTTTTCTAGGCTTCCTGCCTTTGATAAAATTCTTGCAGCAAGTAAGGGGCCTGCTATTTCAGAAAAGTTTGGAGCTATTTCTTGCATAACACTAACAACATACTTTTCCAACTTTTCCCTTAAATCGAAAAGCCTTTCCAATAGAGAAGCGTATTCTTTCAAAATTTTTTCATCATTTTCATTAATGTCCATACCTATACTTTCTTCCGCCAACTTTTCGTAACCTTCTATATTTTCTCTCTTTCCATATTTTGACACTAACTTAGCGAACTTCTCATGAGAAGCAACAGCTCTATTCAATTCAGGAAAATGCAAACCATACCACTCTCTAAGTCTTTCCGAAAAAATATTCAAAATTTTATCTATTTCATCAAGGGCTCTAACAGCTTGAACAACTAAAGAATCTTTTCTAGCAGAAATTTTTATTTGAACTTTTGTAAGTTCTACGCTAACTTCTCTAAACAAATTGTTAAACTCTTCTTCATCTTTAACAATCTTTCTTTCTAAAGCGATTTGCAAAAGATTTTCTTTAATGTAATTCTCGGCTTTACTATTTTCTTCAACATGCTTTACATCTTGCTTGTTTATAGGATAGATAAATTCTTTAAAACCTTTTTTCCAAAGTTGAGTTTGCAATTTCTTTTCTTCATCTATAACCTTTAGTTCGGATTCTTTCAATTTTCTCGCTATTTCTTTTGCATCCTTCTTAAATGGAACAAAGCCTACAATTTTATCGTTTTCATCAACTCCAAAAACTCCTAGAAATGTAGTTATAATATAAGCTTTCATAAAATTTTTAATGAAGCATAAGCTTAAAAGGAATATGGAGCTTTTTGGAATGGCATTAATTTTGATAGGAATATTCGCAATAGTAATTGGTTTATTGATCTTGGCTTTCTCAAAATCAGCGAAAATAGAAGGCGGTGGAGTATTTTTTGTCGGCCCATTTCCAATAATTTTTGGGAGCAGCGAAAGAATTGTTTATGTTGTTTTAGCTGTAACTTTGATAATAATGCTTATATACTTATTCATAATATTATTTTCATGGCGTTGAAATTAGTATTTTCAATGTTTTTAACAATAGCGCTACTTTTTGGTTTGCTATTTGGAATTCTGGCTGCATTAGGATATTACTTTGGAATTAGCGGATATATAGTAGTTTTGATAGCAGTGTTCATAGTATTTTTGCAATGGTACATAAGCCCTCACATAATAATGTGGACGACAAACATGCACGAAGCTGATAGAGAAAAATACAGATGGATTTATGAGATTGTAGAAAAAATTTGCAAAAAAACAAAAACTCCAATGCCGAAGAAAATATTTATCGTAAATATGGGAGCTCCAAACGCTTTTGTTTTTGGAAGAACTCCAAAATCAGCTTACCTTGCAATAACAAGAGGATTGATTAACACGCTTGATAGGGGAGAGATAGAAGCTGTAATAGGACATGAGATTGGCCACGTAAACCATAAAGATATGGTAGTAATGACTGTTGTTGCAGCAATTCCCGTTTTAGCTTATTTTATTGCTAGATTTTTGATATTTGCACCGAAAGATAGCGAAAGAAGAAATGCTGGCGCTGCTATTATTATTGGTATAGTTGCATACATTATTTACTTTGTATCTAATCTTCTTGTTCTCTATTTTTCAAGATTAAGAGAATTTTATGCTGATAGATTTGCTGGAGAACATACAAGCCCTCGAACACTAGCAAGAGCTTTAGCAAAAATAACGTATGGATTATCAACAAGTGAAGATAAGGTAGAAAATGCTGCAGTTAGATCATTCTTTATTGCTGACCCGATATCAGCAGCAAAGGAGATTTCAACATTCAGTAAAGAATACGAAGACTTAGAGATTGATGAAGCCGAATTGAAAAAAGCAATGGAATGGGAAAAAAAGAATATATTTGCAAGAATTTCTGAAATATTCTCCACCCATCCTCTAACATTTAAAAGAATTAAAGCTCTTAGGGAACTGGAAGAAGAATTAAAGTTGAAGGGTAAATAATTCTTATGAAATATATATTGCTTTCAAAAGATTTCAAGATTTTAGTAGAGGAGGGTAAAAAAAGAATATCTACACATTTAGGAATTATAGATTTGAAAGGATTAAAAGAAGGAAAGAAAATAAAGTCGCATTTAGGAAAAGAATTTTTTGTAGTTAAACCAAACATTATTGATTTAATAGAAAAAATGAAGAGAGGCGCTCAAGTTATATTGCCTAAAGATGTTGCTTTGATAATTGCTTATACTGGCCTTATGCCAGATTGGAAAGTTTTAGATGTTGGAACCGGAAGTGCATTTTCTTCTATTTTCCTTGCAAATTATTTGACGAAAGGAAAGGTTGTTACTTATGAAAAAGATGAAAGGTTCTACAAAATAGCAAAAGAAAATATAAGTCTTTCTGGATTAAAAAACATCAAGCTTGTAAAGAGAGATTTTCTTAAAGGAATTAAAGAAAAGGATTTTGACCTGATACTTCTCGATTTAGAGGATGCAAACAAAGCGATAAAGATTGCTTATAAATCTCTTAAAGTTGGTGGATATCTTGTCGTTTATTCACCAACTGTAGATCATCTTCTAAAAGTTTGTAAAGAGATGAAAAAGTTTGATTTTACAGAAATGGAAATAGCTGAGAATATTGTTAGAGAATGGCAATTTGAAAAAACTCTTAGACCAAAAACAAAAGGAATAATGCATACCGGCTTTATAACAATCGCAAGGAAGATTCTGTCATAATTGGAATGTGATCTTTGCCAATGATCTTTATTCAATTTATTTTGTTTTTCAAAAGCGTAAC
>JBMSAV010000015.1:0-3246 GCA_049414645.1 Candidatus Aenigmatarchaeota archaeon | reverse complement strand
TGTAAGACCATCCCATCTCCTACTTTCCAAAAGCACATCTCCCACCTTTAATTCAGAAACATGAATTCTTTTAATAAATGACCTCTCTACGCTTTTCGAGAATAACCAAACTAAAACTAAAAGGCAACTTGTAACTGTTATAATTAAGGACAGTTTGACATTAATAATTTGAAAGAACAAGTATGAAAGCAAAATGGAAGCAGCTAAAAACGAAAAAGTTAGAATAACAAAATACTTGTAGAACTTTCTCATTTGTCCTTTTAAAATTAATATAGCCTTTCTGTTTTTTAGTACATAAAAAAATGAGTAAAATATCATGTAAATACTTCCTAATAAGAAAAGGTTAGTTAAATAATTTAAGAAAAAAGGAAGATCATCTTTTATTAAAAAATTTTTTGGAACTAAAAATCCAACAGCAGAAAGTAAAAAAGCATCGCCCGCTCCCCATAAACCTCCGAAATACATAGAAAAACCAACAATTGAAAATAGAATTCCATTAATCAACGAAAAATATAGATTATCAAAGTTTTTTGTTAATATAAAATTCAAAAAATTTAGGGAAACTCCCGCTGCTATCATAAGTATAGGTAATAAGTCTGGTATTTCTGTTGTCTTTAAATCATAGTATGAAGCTATAATTAAACCGAGAAATGCTATAGAAATGGCTAAAAGCTCAAACATGTTTTTCAACTATACTTTTTAAAACCAATGGTTTCAGCTATTTCTCTAAAGCATTTCCTACAATAATACAAATCATACTTTCTTATTACTCCTCTTGTTGAACCACATCTCCTACATGCATGCCTAGCTTTCCCAAACTTTTTTGGCAATTAACCACCCATATCCCCAAGAATTTCTAGAACTTTTATATCATCTACGCTTTCAACTTTTTCTAAAGAACTAAAAACTCTATTATAAATCATTTCGAAGTTCTTTGATACTTCAACCTTTTTCCATATTAGACCATTAAACTTATCAGAGATTTCTAGCAATTCTTCTTCATATAACATTAACTCCCCTCTTCCTTAGAAACTCAATAACATCTTCCTTATTAATATTATGCTTTTTATTTATTTTAGCTTTTTTTATTTTTCTCCTTTTAACCCTAAATCCTGGTCTCTCCAAAGTAACACAAACATCAAACCCTAAGCTTCCAATTTCATGTTGATATTTAACTCCGGGTAGCTCAATATATTCTGCTATTCCAATGCTAAATGTTCCATTGCTTATTTGAGAGCTAGATAATGTGTTTTTCTTTGCCTGAAGTACTTTTTGTAAAAACTCTTCAGCCTTTTTCTTCCTTAAAGTTACTTTTACTCCAACAGGCTTACCCTTCGCTATTCCAAAAGTAGACCTCTTTCTAGAAAGTGTAACTATTGGTTTTTGTCCCGTTAACAATTCTAACAATTTCTTTGCCCTCTCTATTTTATCCAAATCCCCTCCACAACCAACATTGACGGTAACTTTTTCGATTCTAATCTCTCTCATTTTATTCATTAAATCACCTTTATCAATGGCTCTTCTCTACCAACTACTATTGCATGCTCTTTTAATACTTCAGCCTTTCTATTTTCTATCTCACAAATAAGCTTTGGTTTTACGTTGAACTTACCCTCTTTAACTTCTATTATTTTTCCAATATTACCCGAATTCGCCCCCGAGGTTATCAACACAATGTTCCCAACACCCATCTCTATATAATCCAATATTTTTAAAGAGGGCAGCTCAACTAACAATGAACCATTTGTTTTATATTTGTTATCATTTACTACAATATTCTTACCATCGTTCAAGTTAAGCTGAAATCTATTTCCTTTGATGCTTCTTTTCCCAACTATTTTTAATATTTTCTTTTTAGCATCATTTTCATCTATTTCAATTAATCTTAATCCGTTTTTATATGGCACGACTCTATAGTGTTTGTTAATTTTAGGTATAGAAACTACATCTAACAACCCGACTGGATACCTATGATCTTTTCTCACTTTTCCATCAACCAAAATTTCTCTTGCCTTTATTATTCTCTTTGCCTCTTTACCAGTTTCAGCCAATTTTAAAATATCTCTAACTATTATTGCTAAAGGAATGCATTCTTCTTTTTTATGTGGTCCTGGTGACGGAGAGAAAGTCCAAGTATACTTTTTCTTAGGTATAGGCCAAAATTCTGGAGATTTTAATCTTTTAAGATGAGACATTTTTACCACGCTCCAACATTTTTACTCTATATTTATCATCTAAATTAAGCTTTGTTATCATTAAATTGCTTGGTGAAAGAGGAACTAAATACTCTGTACCAATGCTTCTTTTCTTTTTAACAGAATCAACATAAACTTTATATTCTTTAGTATCAATTCGTACAACCTTACCTATTGTTCCTTTAAATTCACCCCGCATAACTTTAACTTCGTCTCCTTTCCTCAAAGGAAAGCTTCTTCTTTTATATTTTTCTCTCAATTCCTTAGATAAATGAGCGGAAATCATCTTCCTTCTTAAATGTAAAGGAGCATTATATAAGAATTTCCTTTGTTTTCTAGGTTTCTTAGATTTAGGCCTTTTCATATTTATCACCAATTACACAATTATAGTTGCTATTTTACCTATACTAGAAAATCTCTCTATAACTTCCCTAGCTACAGGCCCCTTAATTTCAGTTCCTTTTGGTTCTCCATCTTCGTTAACCAAAACAGCAGCATTATCTTCAAAAGCTATTCTTGTACCATCTGCCCTTCTATACTCTTTCTTTTGTCTTATTATTACAGCATCAAAAATTTGCTTCCTTAGCTTTACGTCACCTTCCTTAACTGTCACTTTTACCATATCTCCAACCCCTGCTTTTGGAATTCTCCTCCTTTTCCCTTTATAACCTCTTACTGCAATTATTTGCAAAATCTTTGCACCTGTATTATCGGAACAGATTATGTAGCTCCCCACGTTCAAAGCTTTTGTTACACTAGCTTTTAAGGCTTTCATCTTTTCTTCACCTGCAACACTACAAATGCTTTAGTTTTACTCAATTTCCTAGTTTCCCCTATTATTGCCACGTCCCCAACATTAGCGTCTATACAAGGAGGCAAATAAGCATATAATTTCGAACTTCTCCTTTCATATCTTTCGTATTTGGGTAAATAATGAAAATATTCTCTTTCTATTATAGCTGTTTTCTGAGGCTTAGTAGAAACTACTTTGCCCTCAAAAATCCTACCTCTCACTTTCAAATTTCCGTGCCACGGACATTTTTTATCTTTA
>JBMSAV010000014.1:0-2561 GCA_049414645.1 Candidatus Aenigmatarchaeota archaeon | reverse complement strand
ACAACATCTGGTATTCTCTTCATATCTCCTTCGCAATTCGAGCATTTCAAAACAATTTTATCAACTTGATGTTTATGCAAATCTATATTTTCAGGAATTTCCGTTTTAGCTTTCTTCCTCAAATCTTCCAAGCTACCTATTACTTCATATTTTCTACATTTTTCACAAATCCAAATTGGTAGAGGAATTCCCCAATATCTTTGTCTAGAAATGCACCAATCAACAGCATCTTTTAGCCAATTGTAAAATCTTTTCCTACCAAATTCGGGCAACCATCTAACTTTCTCATTTTCTTCAATCATCTTTTCCTTAATTTCATCAACACTCAAGAACCATTGTTTAGTTAATCTAAATATTAAAGGAGATTTACATCTCCAACACAATGGATAAGAGTGGACAATCCAACCGTTAAAAAGCAAATATCCACTTTCTTTCAACTTTTCTATTATCATCTTATCTGCATCTTTAACGAAAATTCCAGCTAAAAACCCTGCTTCATCCGTGAATTTACCTTCATCATCAACTGGAGAAAGAGCAGGTAAATTGTAGTGTTGACCTAAATAATAATCTTCAGGGCCGTGTCCTGGAGCAACATGAACACAACCCGAACCTTCCTCCACATTAACAAAATCGAAGAAATCTTCCTTCATCTTTTCTGCTTTCTCCAAAACACCATGTTTATAAGATTTCGATTTCAAAACAGGAATTGATAAATAAACCCTTCTCGCATTATCAACTTTATCCAGCTTCCTTTGAGCAGGAACATCTAATACTGGCTTATACTTCAACCCAGCTAACTCTTTCCCCAAAAATCTCTCTTCGACTTTCAAATCTTCATTCAAAAGCTCTTTTATTGCCTCTAACCTTTTCTCAGCAAAAACCAGTTTTTCTCCTTTATAAGAAACTTTTACATAGTATTCATCTCCTTTAACAGCTATGGCAACATTGCTAACTAGAGTCCAGGGCGTCGTTGTGAAAATGACAATGAATTCGTTTTCCTTTCCCTCTATTGGGAACTTTGCGTAAACATAAGGATCTTTAACATCTGCATAGCTATCTGTAACCTCATATCCGCTTAAAGATGTTTGACAATGAGAACACCAATAAGTTGGCTTTTCTCCTTGATACAACATTCCTTTTTCATGCATTTGTTTTATTGTCCACCAAGCTGATTCTATATAGTAATTTTCAAGCGTTAGATAGGGTTTAAGATAACCTCTCCAAGCACCTAGTTTCTTGTAAAGTTCTAACCAAACTTTTTCATTCCCTGTAGCCTTTTTCCTACATTCTTCAATAAACTTTTCTATTCCTAAATCCTCGATATCTTTTTTCGATTTTAAACCAAGCTCTTTCTCAACCATGTTTTCTATTGGTAAGCCGTGGCAATCAAAACCTGGCTGAAACCAAGAGAAATAACCTTGCATTAATTTAAACTTAGACCAAACATCCTTGAAAGTTGTTGTCTTTATGTGCCCAACATGAGGTTCGGCGTTAACATAAGGGGGGCCATCTAGCAAATAAAATTTTGGCTTATGTTTGTTTTTTTCAAAATCAGTTAGTCTTTCTATAACTTTTTTTTCTTCCCAAAACTTTCTTATTTTTTCTTCTATTAGTTTATTGTCTAGTTGCATAAAATCACCTTAGAATTTTGAGTAAATAAATGTTCTAAAAAATTAGAATTCAATCCGACAATCCATTTCTTTATTTGAAACGCAAGTATTTAAACTTTATTTATCAATTTATAGAATGATTTTAACTACAAAAGAAATAAAAGCACTAATTGAGAAAAAAGAATTACAGATTGAACCATTTGAAGAAGAAATACTCAGAGAAAACGGTTTGGATTTAAGAATAGGGGAAGAATATGCGATTTATGCTTTTGATAACCAAGTTATAGATGTTTGTGAATTATCTTCAAGCAATCATCTTTTTAGCAAAGTCCAGGCAAAAGATGGAAGGATAACTATTCCTCCAAATAAATTCGTTCTATTAACAACTTTAGAATACGTTAAGTTTCCTAGAAATGTTGTTGGTTTTTGCAACCTCAGAAGCACTTTAGCAAGGTACGGCTTGATAATTCCTCCAACAATCGTTGATGCTGGCTTTGAGGGAAACTTGACAATAGAAGTTGTGAATAGTAGTAGCAATTATATTGTTTTAAGACCTGGAGTTAGATTTCTTCATGTTATTTTAGCAAAAACAGAAGGAGAGGCAAAATATCTTGGAAAGTATCTGAGACAAAAAGGAGTTACACTACCAAAAGGATTAAAAGAAGAATATAAGAAGTTAGGTTGACTTCTAATTTTAATATTTAAATAAAGCTTTTGATGAAACAAAATAAAAAATCAAAAATAGAACAATTTATATTAACCACTGCCCCGGTAGCTCAGAGGTAGAGCAACCGGCTGTTAACCGGGAGGTCGTGGGTTCAAATCCCACCCGGGGCGTCGGTAAATTGGCTAATTTTCCACAATAAAGTTTCTAACAACTATTTTTTTACTCCGAAATATGAAGTCAGAAATAGGATATTTTTTCCTTTTCACTAAACACCTCACTCTAAG
>JBMSAV010000013.1:0-3431 GCA_049414645.1 Candidatus Aenigmatarchaeota archaeon | reverse complement strand
TTCCAAACCTCTATATCTTCAAAAACTTTAGATATTTCCGTAGCCATGTTCTATCACCTCTTTTAAAGTATTTATATCGGCATGAATAGCATTACCATTTTTCATAACATAAACATCATCTGGATACAAACCTTGGAATATTTTTGCTACATGCGTTATAGCTAATATCAATTTACCTTTTTCCCTTTCTTTTTTTAAAATATCTCTAACTAGCAGTATAGAATCGGCATCCAAACCTGAATCTACTTCATCGAGCAAAATTACATTTGGGTCCTTTAGCAACATTAACAAAATTTCAAATTTTTTCTTTTCTCCAGCTGATAGCTTATAGTTAACTCCCCTTTCCAACAAATCTTTTGGCAACTTTAACAATTCCATTAATTTATAAACTTTTTCTTCATCGTACTCGCTCAAAACATTTTTGAGTAACACTCTAGTGTTTATGTATTCGAATTGAGGTGGAGAATCAAAAACCATGTATATTTTCTTTGCAATCTCTTCTGTAGGTTTATCTGTTATATCTTCTCCATCCAAATAAATTCTTCCTTCTTTTTTCAAATCTGGATCGTTAATTATCGCTCTAAACAATGTTGTTTTGCCTGAACCATTAGGACCAAGTATAGCTACAATATTTCCACTTTTCGCTAAAAGATTAACATTATCCAAAATTTTCTTTTCTCCTTTCCAAACGCTTAGGTTTTCTACTTTAAGAATCATAAATAATATAACATGTTATATTTAAATTAGTTAATTTGTAATAATAATTTTTCATTTCCGGTTTTCGGAAATTAATTTTGGTTTTCCGAAGTAGAAATCTAAAGAGCGATATAGTAAAAGGATACACAAAAATTTCATTATAACTCCTAGGATTCACAAAAAGCTTAGAAGCAAAAAACAAGCTTCCTATAAGTTTCTTATAGCAATTCATCTCTTTGCTAAAAATCAATGTTTTTCAATGGAAAGATTTTACCTGGATACAAACATCATCTTTAGCTATTTTCTTAAAAAGTTTGCAGAAAGAAAAGGCAAACAAATAGAAGCAAAAGTTGCTAACTTTCTTATTCATTCTTCTAAAAAGGTAAGTTATGCTGTTTCTATTCTGACGAAAGCAGAAATAATGAGAAAGTTGAGAAGTGAGTTTGGGTTAGAAGAAGATGAAATAATAAATATGTGGAAAGGGTTTATTTCGGATGTTTCTCCATTCTATATTTCAGTATCACAACCATTTGAAGAGATTTATGAGGAAATAGTTAACATTGCTGCTAAGTTACCAATTAAAAGAAGAGTGACTAACCTTGAGCACTTGATAATAGCTAAAAAGAATGATTTAATTTTTGTTACTGGTGATAAAGAGATTATAGAAAAATGCAGAAAGTTTTACAATAAAATTTGGAGTTATAAAAAATTGAGAAAGTATTATGAAAATATGGATTATTTAAATTATCAAAGGAAATGATTTTATGAGCAAGGGGAAGAGAGAATTGAGTGAGGAAGAGAGGAAAAGAATAGAGGAAGCTTGGGATAGGGCATCTGAGAAATTCTGGAAAACTCTTGAATATTGGAAGAAGCATAACCCAAAGAAATATAGAAAGTTTTGGAGAGATTATAAAAAACTAGAGGAAGCTTTTGGATTTTGAATAAGACAAAACATTCTTTGTTTGTTTTGGTATAAAACCATATTCACAAACTTTTTAAAAAAGTTTGTGATTTTCAGCCGTAATATTCTCACTCTATTTTGTATCATATGACATAAATTTGAACAACTTTGTGTCACACATGACACAATTTTAAAGAACTTTTAATCTTTGATTAGAGATAAAAGTATCTAAGTGCCATCTTTTTCCATTCACCATAAAAATGCTGTTCTTGTTGTATTGAAAGTATGATAATTTGCTTACAACATTTTAGCTGTAGCTAAATCTTTAGAAATTATCCAGTTAGAGAATAGATATTTTGTTTTGAGAAATCAATTTGAAATTAAATTATCAGTTTTTGAAGGATTTTTCCAAAAAACTAAAAAAGGAAAGAAAGGGAAAGGAAAGTCAAGCGTTTACATTGGAGTTACTACTGGAGCTGTTACGGTTCCGCTGACTTTAACTCCACTTTCTGTTCTATCAGCAAGCTTTCCTTGAGATAGCAAGCTTGTTGCTAATCTTGTATCAGCTGCATTTGTACCTGCAACTACTAGAGCAACTCTTCCTGTTGCAAATGCATCTTCAACTACTTTAACATAAGCTACTCCTGGAGTCCAAGCTGGACCTGGAGTTCCACCAGCACATGTCATGCTGGCATCTAGCTTTCCTGCATCTACCAATGCTTGTACCAATGAATTAGCACATGGTCCTCCTACTAGTACAATGTGTGCATTTGCTTTGTCTGCAGGTGTTACTTCACTTGCTAACTTAGCAACTGGTAGGCTTAATGGAGCATATGTCTTGTATGTTCCACCTTCTGAAACCACTCCACCAATCTTTCCAAATGCGACTTTTGCTTTAACAGTATCTGAAGGAACTCTAAATGCTAACTTATCTGAAGCTGAATTTGAACTTGGTGATAACACATATACTGGTGTATTTGTTAGAACATCTTGTGACTTGTCACCTATATTAACGTTTCCAGAATTATAAGCTACTACTACATCTGTGGCTTCCGCATTATTTGCAGATGATCCCAATCTGAAGGTTGGAGCTGTACCAGATGCTGTTGTATTTTCATAATCCCATATTACTAATCCTGCTGTGAAAGCACTATTTGAAGCTATCTTTACATCAATCCAATCCGATGCTGTTGTGGTATCTCCTAATTCAACTCTTAAATAGACTGGTACATTACCAACTCCTGCATATCTAATTGTAAAGTCGATATCAGGCGCGTCTGTACCATGGTATAATACTGGGTAGCCAGTCTCTTTTACAATTTTTGAGGCAACTGGATCCCAATGACCTACCCATACATGAGTCTCGTTGAATAAAACGTATACTTTATCATATCCGTTAGAGCCAATTAATATACTTCCAGGAACGTTTGCTGAAAATTCAAATCCATATAGTCCACTCTTTTCTGCACTTGTTGAAGTTGCTGTTGAATATATCGACTTGCCGGAAACCAAAGCTCCAGTTATATCTACATACTTGTCAAACCCTGTTAGTCCTGTAAAACTAATTTCAAAGTAACCATTCGGACCAACTAGTTTCTCACCAGCCTTGAAATATTGATTTTCTGATGGATGATAGAAAACGCCTATATAATCGTTAGATGTTATGTTTGCTGATCCATCGGCATCATTCCAATATATGTACCAACCTGAACTTCCTGGAAATAGATATTTATCGTCTACAGACTTTGCTGTTGGGTAAACTTTTTCAACTTCTGATCCAACAGCAACTTTTGCTGTTACTGTATTTGTTATTGTTGATGCATATACATCAATT
>JBMSAV010000012.1:0-2388 GCA_049414645.1 Candidatus Aenigmatarchaeota archaeon | reverse complement strand
TAATTATAATTGTAATTATGCTTAATTAAGATAATTAGAATTGTAATTAGAATTACAATCAAAAGGGAAATGAAACTCAAAAGTTAAATGATTTATTGAAATTATTCAGAAGAAAATGAAACTCAAAAATTAGTAGATATTAATTGATGAAAATGATTGTGAAAAATAATTGATGATGATAATGATGAAAAAATAAAAACTCAAAAATTAGTAAAATTATTTGATAAAATTATTAGAAGAAGTAGTTGATGAAGAAATTGAGGAAAGTAGTGAAGATTGAAAAAAAAAACTCAAAAGTTAGTATGAAAACAACAAATTAAAAAGGAGGTGAGAGCTATGAAGAATGAGAGGAACGAGAGGAACGAGATGATAGTTTGGGAGTTCAACCTTCCAGAAGAAGTCCAGTTGAAGCACAGGGAGTGGATTTCTAATCCATTCCCTGTAAAAATTATAGAGGTTGGTAGAGTTCCCAACACTAGAAGCTGGATTGTAGTTGGAATTCCTACTGACCATAACCCGAATGATAATCCGAAAATATACAGAATAATATTCCCAAGCTATTTCAATTTCAATTTTCCAAACTCCAAAGAGAACCTAATAATGACAATTGAAGATAACAAGATAGTTTTTAAATCTTTCAAAGAAGACAATAAAGAAGATGACTTCCCCCTCTGATTGGGGGGTCTTTTAAAAAAAACTAAAAGGAGGTGTGAGCTATGGAAAAGCTAAAAGATAAATTTGAAGTTGTAAGGGTTATGAAGGTTAGAGAGCTTTTAAATAGTGGTTCTGTGATACCGAGAGATTATGTTTTCGGCAGTGCTAAAATAAAACTTTACAAGGAATTAAAAAGTAAAGGATATAATGATGATGATGAAGTAATTATCGCTTGGAGACATTATTTTAGAAAGGAGGATACTTTTGGAGTTTATGTTCATATATTGAAAGCATTTGATAATAATTTAAATGAAATTGCTTTTGCTACTGATTATGATTAACTATTAAGTAGGGGCTTTTTAGCCCCTCTAAAATACAAAGATTATGCGAATTTACCCTTTGAAGAATAAAACCTCAAAGGTTTAATACTTTAAATCTTAAACTTTAAAAGAAATAAAAGGAGGTGTAAAATATGAAATCTCCAAGACTAAAACCTGTAATTCAAGAATATGAGGAAAATTGGATAATAGTCCAAGATGACTACAAATTTAAAACAGAAGGATACAAAATAATTTACGGCAATAAGGAAAGAATAAAGGAAAGTATTTTAAAGTATGGAGGATATTGTCTTGAATTAAGAAACCTGAAATCATATTACTACGAAAATATAGCAGAGGAAAACTTCATAATTCAAATGAAAAAAGGAAAAATTTTGTATTTTACAACAAAAGAAAACAAATACTCTACGAGATACTGTTTCTTGTTCCTGCCTTATGAACCAGCCGAGATTGAAGTAGTAATCCAAAGATATGAAGATTTTAAAGCTGAATTTTATTTTGAAAAGAGAAGAATAAAAGAGAAATATGAATGGGATGGTAAAGATATGAAGATTATAAGAGAAATAGAATGTTATTTGTGTAGTAAATTCAAGAATGAAAATGAATTTATAAGGAGTTGTAGCTTATGTAATGAATATTACGGAGGACATAACAAATTAGTTGATGTATGTATTGAATGCGCTGAAAAAGAAGGATACAAAATAATCAAAAATGATAACAACTATGAAGTTATATGTCCATATTGTGTTGAAAACCAAAAATTATAAAACTTTAAAAAGGAGGTGAGAATATGGTAGGGAACGTGTATATATCAAATGCCTTTTCACTAAATATGCTCCCTGAAATAGTGAAAGAATGTACAATTCATATAAAGGAAGCGACATTAGAAGAAGTAAAGGAAATACTGAATACTGATTTGAAAATTATTTCAGCTGTTGGACATCAATCTACTGCTACTGTCTTATCTGAACTTCTGGAAAGAGAAATTCCAGCAAATAGAATTCCTATTACTCTTACCTCAGATGACATATTGATAGTTTTCCAATTGTTAGTAAGATTAGAAGAGGGTAAAGTTTTAACAAAAGAAGAGATAAGACAGTTAAAGTATAAGTTCTTTGTTATAGAAATAAAATACTAGGAGGCTAAAAAGCCTCCTCCTTTTAAAATAAAACTCAAAAACTCAAAATTTTTAAAAAAAAGGAGGTAAAAAGATGGTAGGCTACAATATAAGAAGAATGAACGATGTTCTAAACATAGCATACATAACATCTGAAAATGTAGTTCTTATAGGTCCTCCTGGAACTGCCAAATCCCTTCTAGCGAAGTCCTGGTCTGAAAAACAGAATAAGAAATTCTTCTACTATTTGCTTAATAGATATACTACTCCTGACGAAAT
>JBMSAV010000011.1:0-3747 GCA_049414645.1 Candidatus Aenigmatarchaeota archaeon | reverse complement strand
ATAGCTAGAAATCTTGAGAAAATGAAAAAGAAAAACCCAAAACAATACAGAGAATTGATGAGAGAAGTAAGAGAATATGAGCGTGGATTGTTTGGAAAGTAGAAAATATAACCATAATGTTTTCCTTTCATGTTAAGAGTTTCTTGTTGTAAAAAAAGTTCACGAATATTTAAATAAGTAAACTAAAATTACAACAAGAAATAACTAAAAGATATTTTCAGCCAAACTTCAATTGAAGAACCACAATAGCTAAACTTCTTTTAATTTCAAACTCAATTTTGATTAATGACAAAGTTTTTGATAACTTGCGATCCTGGCTTAGAAGATATAGCTGAAATGGAAATAAAAGAGAATTTTTCAAACGCTAAAGTTTCCCAATTCTTCAACTTTCAAGGTAAACTTTTGGTTGAAATAGATGGCAATTATGAAAAACTGTTTTGTTTGCATTCAATTCATCACATTATAAAACTAAAAAAAGAGTTTTACTTGGAAAAGCCAACAATGGATGAAATAAGAAAAGTTCTAGAGAAAGTCGATATTGAAGAAATGGAAAATGTTGAAACTTTTAGAGTAACAAGCCAAAGATACGGAAACCATGAGTTTACCTCTATTGACATGCAGAAAATTGGTGGTGAAGTTTTTCTCGAAAAATATAAGAAAAAGGTTAGCTTGAAAAATTTTGACTTAAACATTAGATTTGATTTGATTGGAAATTTTGGCTATGTTGGAATTCAACTTACAAAAGATTCTCTCTACAAGAGATTCAAAAAAGTTTTTCACCATGCTGCAGCAATAAAAGCGACTCTAGCTTATGGAATGATAAGATTAGCTAATGTAAAAGATGGAGAAAGTTTTTTAGACCCTATGTGTGGAAGCGGAACTATAGCTTTGGAGGCAGCAAGTTTATACAAAAACAGAATAAAAATATTTGCTGGAGATATCAAAGAAGAATATGTTGAAAAGGCAAGAGAAAATGCTAAAGCAAATGGTTTAGAGGAATTTATCGAATTTAAGTCAATGGACGCTACTAAACTAGAAGAATATTTCACAAGCATTGATAAAATTGTAACTAATCCGCCATACGGAGTGAAAATCGCTAAAAGAAAAGATTTGAGAGGCTTTTACTGGAAGTTCTTAGAATCCGTTTCGAAGGTCCTATCAAAAGAAGGTAGAGCTGTTATCATTAATTTAAGGGCAGACATGTTCAGAAACATTATACTGAGACTAAAAACTTTCAAGATAGTTCATGAAAGAGTTGTTGAGAGTGGTGGAATATTTCCTCACATCTTCGTTTTGGAGAGAATTCAATAAAAATCTACATCCAATCTTTCAAGCAAAAATTTAAAGTATGGCAAAATCGAAAACCAAAAACCAATTGAAAATTCTCCTAAACCATAAAACAATTTTCTCATTAACAAACCTTTTCTTATAGGCCAAGCAAGTTTTTTCTTCCATTCTTTTTCATAATTCTCTTCAAAAAACTCTTTGCTAAAATCATTTTTTGCCAAGGCTTTCAATATAGCTAAAGCCGCTAGTTGAGAAGCAATTAGAGAATAAATTATCCCTCCACCGCTAAAAGGTTTCATTTGCATTGCTGCATCTCCAACAAGCAAAACTCTTTCGGCAACCGAGCTCTTAATCAAACCAAACTTTATTACTCCTCCTGTATCTGGATGAACGAATTTTCTAACCCTCTTCCTCAAAAACTTTTTGAAATTTGAGTAAACATCTCCTTTTGTTGCTAAACCAACTTTAGCATATCTTTCATTTATTGGAACTACCCAACCAAAGAAATCTTTAGCAAAATCTCCAAACCAAAGCTCAACTTTATCCTTCTCAAATTTTCCATCTACTGTTGCTTGGACTCCTATGAAAAATTCTTTCTCTTCATAAAGGTTGAAAATTTTAGCAACTTGTGAAAAAGCTCCATCAGCCCCAACCAAAATTTTTGCATCGTATTCTCCATTGCTTGTAAAAATCTTGTAGCTGCTTGTGAATTTTTCCACTCTAATAAATTTCTCTCCAAGTTTTGCTTCAGTTCCAAAAGCTATTGCTCTATCAAATAAAAACTTATCTAATTTTACTCTATCTAAAACATACATTGGACTTTTCGATTTTAGCTCAAACTTCTTATCCTTAAAAACAAACTCAGCTCTATTAACTTCATTTTGAATAACCCTTTCATCCAATTCTGGTAAGAGCTCTTTTATTCTATAGCTAACTAAGCCTGTACACTTAGAGGGAAATCCAATTTTTTTGTGTTCTTCTATCAACAAAACTCTATAACCCTTTTTAGCAACTATTCCAGCAACTCTATTGCCAGCAACGCTAGCTCCTATTATTGCAACGTCATACATTTCATTAGCCATATAATAACACTAAATCACCAAAAATTTAAATGCATAATATAAGAAATGATAAATGGATAAACATAAGAATAAAATAGTTAAAGAAATTATAGAGGCTTGGAAAAAAGAAAAGAAAATATATTTTTATGCACATCTAATTTCATATTTTTTAGTAAATTTTTTACTAATATTCTTAAATCTTTATTTTTACCCAAGTAGAATTTGGTTTGTCTACCCTTTAACTTTTTGGGGTTTAGGATTATTTGCTCATTACTTCTTTGGATTCAGAAATATTGATATGAAATTCAAAGAGTTAGAAAATAAAATTAGTGAAAAGTATAGAAAATTTTAAAATTTCATTTTCCAAAATTTCTTTTTTGTTGAGAAAACCATCTCAAAGCTTTCATGAATTCTTTCTTAGAAAAATCAGGCCAAAGAGTTTTAGTAACATAAATTTCTGCATAGCTAGCTTGCCAGAGCAAAAAGTTAGAAAGCCTTTGATATCCCCCAGTTCTAATAACCAAATCTAAAGGTTGAGGAACGTATAAATGCTTTTCTATATCTTTTTCTGTTATCTCAATTCTTCCATGCTTTATAACTTCTTCAGCTAGCTTTTTAACCGCATTAACAATTTCAGATTTTCCGCCATAAGCAACTAAAAAGTTCAAAACTCTTTTTTGGTATTTGGCTGTCTTTTCCATTAGTTTTCCCATAAGTTTTATCAACTTCTTTGGTAATCTATTCAATTCACCAACAAATCTAACTCTAACCTCATACTTTTCGAGTAATGCAAACTTCTTTTTATCTTTAAGCAAACCGTCAACATACTCTTCTAGAATCTTGAATAAGTGTTTTAGCTCTTCTTTTGATCTATTTAGATTTTCTGTTGAAAGTGTGTAAATCGAGACTTGAGGTATTCCCATTTCTAAGCACCAGTTAAGAAATTCATTTAATTTTTCAGCCCCAGCTTTATGACCTTCCCAAGGAGGCAAACCTCTTGCTCTCGCCCACCTTCTATTTCCGTCAATTATAATTCCCAAATGGTTTGGTAATACAATATTCATTAATAATTTTAATTACAGAAACTATAAAAATCTAAATGAACTTTGAAAAAGATTTAGCCGATTACGCAGTAAAAATTAGTAAAGCGGGGTATTCAGAAGCTAGAGTTGAGGAAGAAATAAAAAGAGTTTACATTTTGAAAAACGGAAAATTTGAATCTTCAATTGAAGAAAACTCAAAGGGAATTGGAATAAGAGTTATAGAAAATGGAGCTGCTTTTGTTTCTTTAACAAATTTGACAAAGAAAAATATTAGAGAATGTCTAAAAGAAGCTTTAAAGGAAGCAAAATTATCCTCTTCCATTACTTTAGCAGAAGAAAGGGCATATAAAGCTAAT
>JBMSAV010000010.1:0-7539 GCA_049414645.1 Candidatus Aenigmatarchaeota archaeon | reverse complement strand
AAGGTAAGTCAAGCTTGCCTTCGGAAAACCCCCGCTATCATCCCGCTATCCTAATCCATTCCCTTCCTTCTTTCTTATACATTTTTAGCCACTCCGAAACTCTCAAATTAGTTGGGAAGTTTTCAATTATATAAACTGCATCTTCCAATTTTTCTCTTTTCCTTATGATTGAAGAAGAAATAAATCTCAAGAATTTTTTAGCATTATTCAAACCGGAAGAGACTAATCCATAAACTGTCTTATTCGCAGTGTAAATTTTACCCCATATCTTTACTTTATGTCCTTTTTTGATTGTCGTATAAATTTTCGAAGTAATACCAAAATTATCTTTTAGCAAATTCTTCACAAATTTCAGAATTTTTATATTAGTATTAACAATACCAAAACCAACTCTAAATTTTTTACCGCATGAAATAATAGTAAATCCATCTGAATCGAATAAACCTCTAATAAAATCGGCTGGATATTCTTTTACATAATTCATTAGATATTCGGCATCTTTTGAGAGAAAATGAAAGAGCATCTTGTTAGAAACTGATACCACATAACCCTTTCCACCTTTACGAAGAAAACCATTTTCTGTTCTTATCTTGTAACCGCCGGGGAAATTTAACAACTTTGATATTTGATTTGAAAAATACTCAGCAAAATCTCTGTCTTTGGTTCTAAGAATAAACTTATATTGATAATTTTTTCTCTCATTCTTCAACGTTCCATCACCAAACAAAACTCCTATTATGTAGCTGAGTTCTTTGGAGGGAGTAGGCATGAAAATTCTGAGTTGTCGACAGGCTTTATGTCTGTTAGTTATCCATCTGTATATTGTCTTCTTCCTGATTAACAAATTCCATTTTTTCAAAACCTCCATTCTAATTTCTGATGATTTTAAACCCTTTTTATTAAGAAAAAGAGCATACTCATAAATTTTCAGTCTTAAACCAATTGGCAATTTTCTGACACCAATCTCTTTCATTTCGATAACCTTAATTTGGCTGTTGTCTGAAACTAATATTCATTCGATTTTATATATTCTTTTCTTTCTGGAGAGACTAGTTGGTACTGTACGCAATTTATCTTTAGTTTATGAAGAAAGGCGAAAGTAAATTAGAAGCATCTTATGACAAATCTTATATACTACTTCAAAAAATGCAAAAGTAATATCTCGATTAAAAGAAACATTCTTTCGATAAAGAAGATTTTTTGAAATTTAATTTTTCAATTTTCAAATTCACAAATGCCGGCAAATTTACCAAGGGAATGGTACATTCTAGAAGAAAAATTTAGAAATGAAAAAGATCTGGAGAAGAAAATAGAGCTTCTTAGAGAGTTGATTGGAATTACACCAAAACATAAAGGAACAGAAAATTTGTTAGCCGAATTAAGAAGAAGATTAGCAAAATTGGAAGAAATGCTTGAGAAAAGAAGTAAAAAAGTTGGGAAAAAAGTAAAATTAATAGAAAAGAGTGGAGATATATTGGTTTCAATTGTTGGCTTCACGCAAGTTGGTAAAAGCACGTTGCTAAAAGAATTGACTAATGCGACTGTTGAGATTAATAATAAGCCATATACAACAAAAGAGCCAGTAACAGGAGTTTGTTTTTATAAAGGCATATACATTCAATTCGTCGAGATACCATCTTTCTTTCTTAAGGAGCATTTAAGTATTGGTCATTCGTCTGATTTGTTGCTATTGCTTGTTAGAAATGAAAACGAATTAAGAGAATTGGAAAATATCTTGAAAGAGAATAAACTAGAAAACAAAAGGAAAATTGTTTTAATAGCAGAAAAAAATAGAAGCAACGCTTTTGAAAACTTCGAAGTAAAAAAAGATTTTTCTGAACTTTTGGATGGTATATTAAAGCAAATGAAAATTGTTAGAGTTTTCATGAAGCCTCCGGGAAAAGAAGTTGAAAAGAGGGCGGTTGTTCTTAAAGAAGGTGCAACGATAAAGGATCTTATTGAGAAGTTAAACTCTAATTGGCTAAAAACTTTCAAATTTGCCAGAATATTTGATAAAACAGAATTCTCGGGCAGAAGAGTCGGCTTAGATTATAAGTTAAAGGACGAAGATATTGTAGAACTACATTTTTAATTTATCAATCAAAATAACTGAAATGAGAGTAGAAGAAATAATGACTAAAGAAGTTTATTCTTTGAATAAAAAAGACACAGTCTCGAAAGCAATATCATTAATGGTAGAAAAGAGATTCCATCAGTTGCCTATTGTTAATGAAGAATATGAGGGAATGATCTTTCTAAAAGATTTACTAAGGTCGAGGGGAAATCCGGTAACTACAAAACTAGAAAATTTTATAAGAAGCGCACCAACTCTTAAGGAAGAAATGAATATAGAAGAAGCTATAAAAATTCTCGTTGAGAGTGGTTTAAGAGCTTTGCCTGTTGTAGAAAAAGGAAGACTAGTTGGAATTTTAAGCGAGACTGACATAATTTTAAGTTTAAGAAAAGAGAGATTTAGAGAAATTAGCGCAACTGAAATTATGAATAAAGCTATTGTTGCTTTTGAAAATGATAAACTAAAGACTGTTTTGAGAATTATGGAAAGGAATAACATAAGCTCAGTTCCATTGATAGACTGGAAAGAAGAATTATCTGGATGTATAAATCTTTTCAGCATAGCAAAATATCTTTCGAAAGAGAAAGAAAGAATCGAATCTTTCAAGTCAGCAAAAGAGAAAGAAAATATTTTGAATAATCCAGCAAAGAATTTTGCATTTTTTCCACAAATTGTAAAAAATGGAGAAAGCTTAGAGAAAGTTATCGACCTTTTAAAGGAAGGAGAAGAGGTTATAATTGTTGAAAACAAAAGGCCTATAGGAATTATAAAAGCGAGAGATATAGTTGAAAGTTTGGTTGTTAAAGAAAAGATACCAATAATAGTTTCTGGGGCAGAAAAAGGGAGAGTTTTAGATTTCTTTGGAAAAATTTCTGAAAAATGGAAAAAGTTTAGAATTCAAAAAATAATAGTACAGATTGAAAAAATTGGGACGAGAGGAAAATATTATGGTAAAATTAGAGTAATTATCAATGGTAAAACTTTATTTGCATCTTCTCAAACCTTTGATATTGATTCCCTAGTAAGAGAACTGAAAGGAAGAGTAGAGAGAGAATTAGAGAGAGAAAGAGGAAAATTAGAAATAATGATAAGAAAAAGAATAAAAATGAAAGGTGAATGAATGAATCTAACAATTTTTTTAATTTTTTTAATAACCTTAATTTTTATTTTAGAATATCCCCTTAAATTGTTAGATTACTTTTCATTCGTTCCAAAATATGCCTTTTCCCAACCTTGGACTTTTTTTACATCTATATTCTTACATGCAAATTTCTCTCATTTGTTTTACAATATGCTAGCTTTATTTTTCTTCGGTTTATATTTAGAAAGATTAGTTAACAAAAAGACTTATTTGATAATATTTTTTGTTTCCGGATTTTTTGGCAACTTATTATTTCTGTTTACAACATACAACCCTTCCATACCTGCTGTTGGAGCTTCGGGCGCAATTTATGGAATAATAGGATCTTTAGCTGCTTTGAGACCTTATGCAATTGTTTATGTATACTTCACACCAATGCCCTTAATAGCTTTAGCAGTTATTTGGGCTATACTTTCATTTGTGGGTATCTTTATTCCAAGCAGTATAGCACATGCTGCCCATCTATCTGGTTTATTAGTGGGTTATTTTATAGGATATATGTTAAAGAAAAGAGAAAGAAAAAAATATCTTGTCAGGTATAGAATTAGAAAAATTTTTTGAAAGAAAGAAATGCTTAAAAATAGATAAAGACTATCTTTTTTATGAAATACGACTATAAAAAAGGAGAGATAATCGAAGAATACGGAACTTTTGTGAGAGAATTAAAAGAAATTGGTAAATAACTAATATAAAATGAAACGAAAAAGCAAAAATGAATTTATTAGGCTTTTTGCACCTCTTCTTTTGAGACTTCTCCTTCTTGAGGAGTTGAAGTGACTATATGCTTTGTTATAACAACATCTCCTATTGCTTGAACAACAGAGTAGGGAATTATAACTCTTCTCGCTCCTAGAAGTCTACCCATCTCACTATTGGCTTCTGTCTCTACTACTATTGACTTTAACCTAAAGCTTGTTATATCTATTTCTAGATCCTTTAACCTACCAAGATAATATCCCTTGTTTGTAAAAACATCCCTATTAATTACATTTGTAACTTCTTTAATGCTTACCATCTTATTCTCCTCCAATACTCATCCAATATTATTTATTTATTAGAATATTTAAAACTGTTGATTAAATTAGAATTGTATGCTGGGGTCGCCTAACCTGGTAGGGCACCAGCCTGCTAAAGAAATATTAAATAGAAAAATGCAGTAAGCTGGTGGGGTTTATCCCCTTGCGGGTTCAAATCCCGCCCCCAGCGATAGAATAAATCAAACTAAAAATATAGCTGACTAATGGTGAAGAATATAGAATGTGAAATTTGTGGAACAAGAATTAACAAAATATTCATTACTAAAGTAGAAGGAGTTATACTAAGGCTTTGTGAGGAATGTTCAAAGTATGGAATGATTATTAACATCATAAATAAAGGTGAAAAGAGAAAAATTGATGTGAAAAATAGTTTAGATGAGGAAGAGTATGAATTGGTTGAAGATTATCAAAAGTTAATAGAAGAAGCAAGAAAGAAAATGAATATTTCAATAGAAGAGTTGGCAAAAAGAATTGGAGAAAAAGAAAGCCTAATTAGAAAAGTGGAAAGGGGAGAAATTAGACCTTCTGATAATCTTATTGAAAAGCTAGAAAAAATATTAAAGGTTAAACTAAAAGAAAAAATAAACTATAAATTTGATAAAAAGGAAGAAAGAAAGGAAAAACTGAGAATTGCTGATGTGGTTGAAATAAAAGAATAATTTTTTAAAATTTAAATAGCTTCCTTAAACTTTTCTCTAAATTCTTTAGATGCTTCTATTAACTTTTCTGCCGCTTTCTCCAACGAATCTTTAACACTACCTTTTTTAACTTTAACCCAGATTTTAGGTTCGCTTAGATAAGGGTGTTCTCTAAAAGAAGCTGATTCACTTACATTCTTATCTTCCCATAACTGTTCCTCTAATGCACTAGTTAAAGTAAAAGTTTCTCCTCTAACTTCAATTAATGCGCTTTTTTCGTCGCCTTTAATCTTAACTACTTCCATGCTTTCTATTTTGTTTTGTAGTATTTATAATTTAACCAGAAGGATATGTTATCCTTAACGTTACTTTATAAACTTCATAAATGTCATAATTTTCTACATTCAAATAAGAAAGACTATAAGCACTATAAGGCTCTCGAAAGTAAGGAGTTTTATTTGAAACCGTTAGAATTAATGAAAGCAGAGCAAGCTTTTGGTCGTGAGTAGCATTGTTGTTCCTATCAAAATCAGCTATCCAGGCTACTTTAGACGTATTCATTACCGCAACTGGAACTTTTGATTGGGAAGAACCTTCATACAAAAATATTCTTTGCTCGTCTCCATCCGTTAGCTTAATGTTATTATTTCCCCGAAAGTCAGTAAAATTATAAATCTTCTTGAAAGAAATAGCGAAGCTTGAGTTTGATAAAATATATGAAAGAAAGAAATCATAGCCATAAAGGCTAAACATATTTCTTTCCGATACAGAAATTGTTGAATTAGTTCTGAAATAAACTCTTTTTAAATTATAATCAATTTCAAAAGGTATTGTGTAATTTCTAAATGTAAAATTGCCAATGTAATTTCCTGATGTAGTATTTATAGAAGTAGCATTTATGAGGATGGGAATGTTGTAAAAGAATTTGTAAGGATAATAAATGCTACTAGAAAAATCCAAAGGTTTGTTTATATAAACATCTGTAGTTGGTTGCGGAGAAGTTGTTGTTATACCAAAAATTTCTCTTGTAGCGTCATCTATTACAGTAAAATCTGAAATTTCTACGATTCCTTTTCCTTTAGAAAGGTAGCTTAAAACATTGTATTTATAGTTCGTTAGATTAATATAACCACAAATTAAAAGCAAATCAGTATATTCTGGGATTTTTGTTAAATCGGATGGCACAAAGAAAACATTGACAAACCTTCTATTAAAAATAATCGTGCCATACCATTCAGAAAATTCTTTTATTCTATCTTGAGTACAATTAGCCGCAACTATTATAATTTCTTTAATTGTTCTTTCTGGATAAATTGATATAATCAAAGATTCGTTAGCTATGGAAGTCCTACCTAAGAAATCTTTCAATACTTCTTCGGAAAAAGAAGCGTTATAAAGCTTGCCAATAAAATCCAAAGAAAGTAATAAATCTTTACCAATTTTTGATAATGTTGCAGCTTGCCAATTATCCTTGAAGGCTACTGGCTTAAAAATAAAATAAAATGTTGTGAAAAGTAAAACAAGTGCTGAGACCACTTCTAACATTGTTGTTTGACCTAAGAGAGCCATAATATCAACTCCCCATAGCTCTTATTATCAAAACTAACTATCCTAGAAAATTTTACGGCTCTTTCTCCTAAAGGACGAGAACAATTTGCTATTATACTTCCTTCTAAGTAAACGACAAAATTTATTTCATTCTTTATATCCAACAAACTTTTAAATTTATTGTAATCGGAATTGCAAGTATTATTGGCATAAGATACTTTTAAAAATGAAATAACATTTGTTTTATTCAAGCTTTCATTAAGTAAGCCTATTCTTTTAACGTTGCTTAAATTCCAACTCGCGGGCTCACCAACATCATTTACTAAAAGTTCTGAAATTTGGTAAGCTTCCGAAAGCAAGGTTTGTCTTCTAACTTCATTGATGTAAGTGGGATAATAAGATAAGAGTTGATAAATCAAAAATGAAACAGAAAAAACAAATAAAGCTAGGGCTGCAAATTGCTCAAATCCGACTTGAGATATCATTTCATACACCTATAAGACCTATTCTAAAGAGTAGTAAATATGAAGCGATAACTATTGATGTTAATATTAAACTATGTTTTATTCCCGCTTTAGCAGAACCCTCGGATATTTGGCCAGCAACTATTCCTGAAAAAATAGCCTGTATCAAAGAAACTAAAAAGAAAATTGAAACATAGTAATATGGCTTTCCTGTCTGCAAGCCAATGAAATTATAAGCTAGAAATGAAAATGAGTCGCATATATTACATGAAACACCACTACAAGCTAAGCATGGGTCTGTTATTCCTATGCTTAATCCTGTACCTATTCCCGTAAGTTGAGGATTTGCAAAAATAGGTAATAGAACTTTATTTATCATAACAACAACGCCAAGAAAAATGAATGAAATAACATATATCATTAAAGTATATTGGTTTAAAATAGATTTCCTTTCTTTTTCTATTTGCTGGAGCATCTCCAAAGATTCAGAAAGGCTTGTTAAAACAGAAATTGTATTCCCACCAGAAATGTGCGCCTCTTTCAAAATTTTAAATGCAGTAGATAATTTCTTATTCCTATTCATTCTTTCAGACAATCTTTCTAAAACTTTAGTAACGGGAACGTTCCAACTTATTTA
>JBMSAV010000009.1:0-8310 GCA_049414645.1 Candidatus Aenigmatarchaeota archaeon | reverse complement strand
CTTTTCTTCTACAAACGTTTGAATATTTTTTGGGTATAGCCATTCTTCGTTAATTTTTATCGCATAGTATTCTAGATACTTTCTAGTTAGCCTCCATAAACCGGTCCACTTTGTTTTAAAGCCGCTATCACAATATCTATGGAAAAAGCATTTTTTACCAATCAAAAAATAGCTTTTATCTGAAACATTGTTCATAAAGTTAAATTGGTTTCCTCAGTTAAAAATCTCCAAACCAAAAGAATCTATGCTGAAGCAAGTTATAATTGTTAGAAAGGATCTCGATTGGGGTAAAGGTAAGCTTGCAACACATGTTGCCCATGCTAGCTTAGAAGCCGCTTTACAAGTAGATAGAGAAATTCTAGAAAAGTGGAGAAAAGAAGGAGCAAAAAAGATTGTCCTTAAAGTCAAGGATTTGAAAGAATTGGAAAAGATAGAAAAGAAGCTTAAGGAAAAAAAGATAAAGTATGTCAAAATTTCCGATGCCGGTTTAACCCAATTGGAGAAAGGAACAATAACTTGCATTGGAGTTGGACCAATAGAGGAAAAGACTATAGATAAAATAACCGGAAAATTAAAATTATTGTAATTTATCGACTGAAATCGATAAAAAAATAGGAACTTTATCGAATTTGGTCAATATTTCATATCCCTAAAACAATTGCTATGAATTTTATTGTCGCTAAGTCTAAATCTTTCAACGTCTTTCCAGAAATGAAAAAAGTGTAATTTTCAGCTTTTACCAAAGTTTCATTTGCTATTGACGGTGGTATTATGATTATTACTGGATTTGTTGAGTTTCCAGAAATTTCATAAAGACTTCCAATTTCTTTTCCTTTTATAGCTACTGGTAAACCTGCTATAGAATAGAATGAAGATAGTTTGAATGTTATCTCTACTGCCTCCACACCAATAATGTTCGTTTCATTTGTGAAGTTCAATACACCAATGGTTATTCCTTTGATTTCTCTGCTTCTGAAAATTGATTTTAAGTAAGTTTCGTTTGGGTAGACTTCTATGTTTTTTGCTAACCTTATATCTTCCCTAAATTTCATTGGCACCCCAAAATAGTTTATCTCAGTTAGTGGTTGTGTAGATTGATACCATTTTTGTAAGTAAGGATAATATACATAGAGAAATGTTAGAAGTATCGCTACTGTTGCGAAAGCTATTATTTTCATTTTTGTTAGCTTTATCTTAACTTCTTTTGGAACGTACTTGTATGCCATTCAATATATTTACTAAAACTCAAATAAATCACTTAGCTAATTCTTCAAGCTCTTGCTTCGAAACGAATCCTTCTAACTTTAGCTTCTCGTTTATTATTATAGTCGGAAGTTTTGTTGTGTTAAAATAAACTCTCAGTGCATTAACTATTCCTAGCTTAGAATCAGCATCTATTGCAAAAATCATGTATTTGTTTGGATCTTTTCTCTTTAGTTGATCTAAGACTATTCCTTGGGCTATGCAATCGTCGCATTTGTTTAAAGAAGTATAAAAGAACAAAATTGTTGTAGCATTGTAATTACACTCTTCCCTCAATCTTCTCATATAAAGCCAAAGTTGTAAATTAAGAATAAAATACCTATCTTTCAAAGATTCTATGTTATGCAAGCCAAACTTACTTATTTCTCTGAAACTCTCTAAATAACTTCCAAGTTTTCCTGCCTGAAGAGCTAATTCGTTTGCTTTTGATATGTAAATATTACAAAGCGTTTTACTATCTGTTGCCACACTTCTGTAAAATTCTTCCTCTAACGCTAAATTAGAAAAACTTATTTCGAGCTCATCAATCTTCGATTTAACAAAATAAACTCTAGTTTCGTCTAAGTACCATCCAATAGCTACACCAGTTAAAAAGACGGCAATAGTCAATAATGCTGCTTTTAAATATATTCTTGTGCTTATCTTTCCCATTTTATTCTAGCTCCTCTAACTTCTCTCCATATGCTTAATGACCAAGAATAAGCAAGAACAAAAGGATAAAGTATTATTTGAATGAAGTAAGTTATGAAACCTCTTAGGAAATTCTTCTCTTTACTCATTTGCATACTAACATAAAATATATATGCGTAAATTACTAGGTTAGCCAGCCAGAAAATTGTTGAAACACTCATGAATAAGTATGGGGGATTGATGTAATCCAAATTAAAATCTGGCATTTCTATTCCTGCTTTTAAGTTAATCAAAAAGAAATCTCTTGCAATAGCGTAAATTGAATAAATAGTTGATGTAACAGATACAAAAAGAAAAACTATGAATATAATGTATAATGGTAATATATAAACACCAAGATTACCAAAATTAGGATTGAAAAACATTTCCTTATACTTTCTTGCATTTATCAAAAAACCTCTGTACCATCTAATTCTTTGTCTTATCAGTCTTTTGAATGTATCTGGAGTCTTTGTATAAACTATTGAGTTTAACGAAGTTTCAACCTTATAACCAGCTTTTTGAATTTTCATCGTTAGTTCCATGTCTTCAGTTAAGTTGCCTTCCTCCCATCCTCCAACCTTTTCTAAAACACTTCTCCTATACAACCCGAAAGGTCCGGGAACGACAAAAACGGAATCCATTAAAGCTAAAATCTTTCTCAAAAAGATGTTGTAAATATATTCGACAAATTGCATTTTCTGCCAAAATGTTTTTGGCTTATAAACTTTCAAACTGCTAGCAACAGCACCAACTTTAGGATCATTGAAATAGCCAATTGTATATTTCAAAGCGTTTTTTGATACAATAGAATCTGCATCCATACAAACTATAATATCTCCTTTAGCAACTTTTAAGCCAGCATTCAATGCTGAGGCCTTTCCGCCATTTGGCTTATCTATAACCTTTACTCCATATTTCTCAAACTTCTTCATTATTTTTAGAGTATTGTCAGTACTTCCATCGTTTATTGCGATAACTTCAAGCAAATTTTTCGGATAGTTTAGCCTAAGCAAAGATTTTAATGTCTTTGCAATAGTTTTCTCTTCATTGTAAGCGGGCACCAATATGCTAACTTTTGGTAGCTTTTTCGGCAAAGGCGGATCTTTAAAAACTCTTTTTTTATTTTCCAAATATACGAGCAGGTAAGTAAAAAAAGCAAAAAATGAAATTACCGATGTTGTAAAAGTTACATAGTCCCAATAGTTCAGCATAAGTTTATTTGAAATAAAAAAATAAATTCTATCCTTGTTGATATTCATAATATCAAGTCCTATTTAAAGCATTGATATTTAGAATATCACCTTCGTTTTGACACTCGAAAATCTTAACTCTTAATTTTTGATTTCAAAATAGGTTTAATGGAAAGGAGCTTAATAGTAGCATTAATCGTCTCGCTATTTGTGTTTTTTCTGACTTATGGTTTTTCACTAAATAAAAAAACTTATTGGTGGGATGAAGCAGTTTATCTAAGCTTAGCAAGAAATTTGGCAACTAAAGCTTATTTTGGAATGAATTATCCATATCCAGAAAAACTCTTCGAATTTTACAATTACACTTTGGTTATTGATGAGAGTTTTAGACAACCTTTGTTTCCTTTCTTACTATCTTTTCTTTATTGGTTTGGTGAAAACGTTCAAAGAATTCTATCTCCTCTATTTGCTGCTTTAACTGTTTTTCTAACTTATATCCTTGGCAAAAAACTTAAAGATGAATATGTTGGTTTAGCTTCTTCTCTTTTTGCTGCATCTTCTCACTATTTTCTCTTCTTTTCATCAAAGATACTAACAGAAAGTTTATCGTCCTTTCTATTTTTGTTATCTTTTTTGTTCTTGATGAAACTTCAAAAAGATAGAATGTTTATTTTACCTTTCGGAGTAACTGTTGCATTATCTTTACTCACAAGGTATACAAATTTGTTAATTCTAATTCCTTTCTTTTTTGCTTGGTTAAAGAAAAAGGATTTCAAAATGCTTTTCGAGTTTTCAATTGTTATTTTAATATTGTTATTACCTTGGTTTGTTTTCAGCCATTTGAGATATGGAAACTTCTTAGGAGCTCTGATAGTTTCTTTGAAAGAGGTTTATGGAAAAGAATATTTCCAATATCCGTTTTATTATTATTTTGTTAACTTGCTTCCCATCTTTGGCCTTCCAATTTTCTTTTCACTTTTCTTCTTGCTGAATTGGAAAAAAGAAAATAAACTTTTGCTTTTAACTTTCTTGCTAGTTTTCATAGCGTTTTCTATTCTAGCAAGAAAAGAGTTCAGATACCTTGTTCCCTATTTTCCTGTATTCTATTTGGCCTCTGCAATTGGTTTAAAGAATGGTATTAAAAATGAAAAATTTTTCTTTATTGTTGTTTTAATAGTTTCTATTTTTGAGTTGAATTCTTCTTGGAAGCATTTGAATATACAAGAGGATGACAGCATTGTTAAAGCTGCGAATTTCTTGAAGAATTTTGTAGGGGAAGGAGATTTCATTATCGGAGAGAACTATCCTGTCTTGCATTACTTTACTAAAGCTTACGTTTTACCTTTTTCTAGAGATTTGCAACATTTTCAAAAAGTTGTCGATAACTTTAAAGCTAAACTCGTTGTTATTGATAATGAGATAACACTTCCGCCTTATTCTTTTGAACTAGAAAATTTTGGGTACGAAAAGATTTTTGAGTATAAAAATGTTAAAGTATTAAAGAAGTAAAAAATTCATTCCCTTAATGCCATATTTACTATCGTCTCGACTTCTTCCTCGGAAAAATTAACAAACAAGATTTCACCATAAAAATACATAAATATGTTTTTCTCTCCTTTTTGTAGCCATATAGAATCACTACTCTTAACTTTAACTTCAAAATCTTTTAGAGATTCTAAGAATTTATTAGCAATAAAACTATCAATCTTTCCATCAAACTTAACAGTATAGTCGCTCTTTCCACAAAGTCTGGTTATTCTATATTTCATAAAAAAATTAAACATTAAACTAAAATAAATAAATCATAACATGTTATATTATCTTATGTTAGATGCAAAGAAAATAAGGGATGACTTTCCTATATTAAAGAATAATCCAAATCTAATATACTTTGATAACTCTGCGTCCACTCAAAAACCAAAACAAGTTATAGAAAAAATTAAAGAAGTTTATGAAAAATACTATGCAAACATTCACAGAGGAGTTTATGGTTTAAGTGTAAAGTCTTCAGAACTTTATGAGGATTCTCATAAAGAAGTTGCCAATTTTATAAATGCAAAAGACTGGAGAGAAATAGTTTTTACTAAAAATACAACAGAAGCAATTAACTTAATAGCCTATTCTTTTGCTTTGAATAACTTGAGAAAAGGCGACAAGATAGTTTTATCAATAATGGAACACCATTCTAATTTGGTTCCATGGCAGTTCGTATCTAAAAAAACAGGAGCTACTTTAGAATACATTGGATTAACAAAAGATTACAGGTTGGATCTTAATGACGCTGAAAAGAAGATAGATGAAAAAACAAAAATAGTAGCAATTACTAACATGTCTAACGTTTTAGGTACAATCAATGAAGTTGAAGAAATAATAAAAATTGCTCATGAAAAAGGGGCTATAGTAGTTGTAGATGGTGCTCAAAGTGTTCCGCATATGAAAACTGATGTTAGAAAAATAGATGCAGATTTTCTAGCTTTTAGTGCTCATAAAATGTTAGGTCCATCTGGGATTGGTGTCTTATATGGTAAAAAAGAATTGCTAGAAAAAATGGATCCATTCTTGTATGGAGGAGATATGATAAGCGATGTCGATTTTAACGAAGCATACTGGAATGAATTGCCATGGAAGTTTGAAGCAGGCACTCCCAACATATGCGATGGAATAGCTTTTATGGAAGCTATAAAATATTTGAAAAACCTAGGAATGGAGAATGTCGAAACTTATGAAAGAAGTTTGGTTGAATTTTTCTTTAAAAGATTTAATGAAATTAGAGATAAGCTTGGTGATAAAATAGAGCTCATTGGTCCCAACGATACTAAAAATAGAGGAGCTGTTTTTTCACTCTTTTTCAAAGATTTGCATCCTCACTTTGTAGCAAAAGCTTTAGATTTAAAAAACATTGCCGTTAGGTCTGGTTATCATTGCGCGCATCCTTTAATGAAATACTTGAAAATTTTTGAGAAAGGTGGTACTGTAAGAGCAAGCCTATATATCTACAATACAAAAGAAGAAATTGAAAGATTTTTTGAAGAAATAGAAAATATTTTAAAACAGCACTAGATTGCAAACAATTCAGGAAACATACTCTCTTCAATCAAATTAAATATTTTATCGCTATGAATCCCGAGATGCTTCAAATAGAATATCTCTTCTTCGCTTAGTTTAACGTTCTTAGAAGCGTGCATACCCTTTGATGTATTATTCCTAACATCTAATATCGGTATAGTTACTACATTAGAGCCTTCCTTGTTTATTATTATTTGCTCCAAATTTCCTTCCGAATATTCAGAATTTTCAGGAATAATAATTTTTGATAAGTTTACCATCTTTCCAGCAATAATGAACCTTTCAGATAAATAAGAAACTGATTTTTTTTCATGTATAGCTTCAGAATAAAAGTACAGCTCTCCTTCAGATTTGCCTATAACATTAACGTTTACCGTTGAATTTTCTGGAATAAAAACCCTTAAAACTATAACAGTTATTTTGTTTTCATCAACTTTTACAATTATGTTTATGTTTGATCCATTGCTAGCCTTTATCTCCCTTATAAAAACTCCTTCTTTTTCTATTTTTTCAGTATAACCATCTTTAGCTTCAACGCTAAGAGAATCTCTCTGTAACTTCTCAAAATCCTCTTTGTAATATTTTTTGAATAACTTAACCAAATCCTCCATATTCTTCTAGCTCTATATCAAGAAGCTTCCTTATTTCTATCATGAAAAAGCTTGGAACTTCTTTTTCTATATCTGCAAGAAAACCAAAAACTAGCATTTTTATTGCATCTTTTTCGTTAATTCCTTTGCTCTTCAAGTAAAGCAATCTTTCCTTGTCTATTATATCCATTTTTGCTTCGTGGTTATAATGAGCGTCTTTTTCTTCTATTATAAACCTTGGGATAGATTCGGAAAATCCTTTCCCAATGATTAAAGCTTCGCAACTGCTTTTTACATTAGCATTTTTCGCACCTTCAAAAATCCTAACATCAGTTCTATTGACAGCCTTTGAAAATTCCCTTAAACCTATTGAAATCCCTTTGCTAACAATTTCTGCCTTAGAATCTTTACCTAGCATGAAAAGCCTTCCGCCACTATCAACAATTTGACCATCCGATGGAATAGATACTGTGTAAATTTTCCCTTTAGCTCTATCTTTAAGAATTAATGAAGGATAAAGCATTGTTTTCTTGCTTCCCATTTCTAAAGATATCCAGTTTATCTGAGAATCTTCTTCGCCAATTGCCCTTTTAGTAACTAAGTTATAAACATTCTTTGACCAGTTCTGAAGTGTTACATAAGTTAATTTCGCGTTCTTACCAACGAAAGCTTCAACAACCGCAGCATGCAAAGAACCTAAAGAGTAAATAGGTGCGGTACACCCTTCTACATAAGTAACTTCTGAATTTTTCTCACAAACTATTAATGTTCTCTCAAATTGACCAGTTTTATCCATGTTTATTCTAAAGTACGCATGCAAAGGAATTTCAACTTTTGTGTTTTCTGGGACATAAATGAAGACGCCGCCTGACCAAACTGCTGTATTCAAAGCAGCAAACTTATTCTCCCACATTGAAACAGCTTTCCCAAAATGTTTCTTAACTATTTCTGGATATTCTCTAACAGCTTCATCTAGAGACAAAAATATTACTCCTTTTTCTTCCAAATATTTGTTAACTTCTCTAAATATTGTAGCTGAGTCATGTTGGAATAACGCTCCACCTAAATACTTCTCAACATACTCTCTGCTCAAACCAAGTTTTCTATAAACTTCTTTGAAACTTTCTGGTAAGGCGTCCCAAGTAGAAGGTTTTGGGTATAATACTGGAGAAGTGTAATAACTTATTTCATCGAAGTTTATTTCTGTTAAATCTGGTCCCCAATCGGGTAAAGGAATTCTGTTAAAAGCTTCCATTGCTTTCAATCTTATATTTAACATCCATTCTGGTTCGTTTTTAATTTCAGAAATCTTTCTAATTACTTCTTCGCTAAGCTTCCCTTTTAACAATACTTGAGGAATATATTTAGATTCGAACCATTGTCTATTCTTCCAAACCTCTATATCTTCAAAAACTTTAGATATTTCCGTAGCCATGTTCTATCACCTCTTTTAAAGTATTTATATCGGCATGAATAGCATTACCATTTTTCATAACATAAACATCATCTGGATACAAACCTTGGAATAT
>JBMSAV010000008.1:0-6875 GCA_049414645.1 Candidatus Aenigmatarchaeota archaeon | reverse complement strand
AAACGTTTGTACAAATCCCCTAGGTTATTCACATCCAGCTATTATGGAAGTTTTAAAGGAATATTCAACTATAGGTGCATATAAAATTGCGGGCCAAGATTTTTATAGTGAAGAGCAAGCTAGACTTGCCGAAAATCTTGTTAAAATAACGCCTCAAAATTTAGACAAAGTTTTTCTCGTTAATAGTGGTGCTGAAGCAGTAGAAAACGCGATTAAATTGTGCTATAGAAAAAGAGGTCCAAAGTTTGGTGTATCTTGCTATGGTGCATTCCATGGTCGCACTCTTGGAGCATTAACTTTCACTTTCAGTAAAGAGGTTCATAAGAGAAATTTCCCAGAACTACCTGTAAAGAGGATTAAATTTTGTACAAAAGATGATGATCCGGCAATTGATGATATAGAAAAGATAATTTCGGAAAATCCTGACAATATTGCCCATGTAATAATCGAAGTTATCCAAGGTGAAGGTGGTTATAATATTGCTTCTAAAAGATTTGTTAAAACTCTAAGAAAAATTACAGAATTGTACGATATACCATTAATAATCGATGAGGTCCAATCCGGACTTGGAAGGACTGGAGAATGGTGGGCGTTTGAGCATTATGGTATTAAACCGAATATCATAACTGCTGGAAAAGCGTTGCAAGTTGGAGCAACAATCTTTGAATCAAAATTTGATCCAAAGGAAAGAGGAGCATTTTCTTCAACATGGGGGGGAGGTCATAGAATAGATATGGCTGTTGGGCTAAAAATCATTGAAACTATTGAGAAAGAAAGGTTAATGGACAATGTGAAAAAAGTTGGAAAGTATTTTCTTAAAAGGTTGAGAGAACTTGAAGAAAAATATTCAGAAATAATCACTTATACTGATGGTCTAGGATTAATGTTAGTAGCCGAAATTAATACTGTTGAAAATAGGGATAAAATAGTTCAGGCCGCATTTAAAAACGGATTACTATTACTTGGATGTGGAGAAAAGAGAATAAGATTTTCACCACCTTTGATAATTACTGAAAAAGAGATAGATTATGGTTTAGAGATTTTCGAGAAGTTAGTTAAAGAATTGTATAGTTTAAAATGAAACTCAAAACTTAAATTTATAACTTGTATCCAAAAATTCGCATCCCTTTTATAGTTAAGTTTAAGAGAAGAATTCTTAATTGATAGTGCTTTTAATTTAAATAATTAATAACTAAACAACTCACACAATTCTCTTTTTAACCAGTATCTCTTATCCTTATAGCTAACTACTCCCTCTCTTCTTAGCTTTATCATCTTTCCTCGAACGTTACCAAATTCCCTTTTCAACCACTTATACTTTATCCCATTACTTTTGCTCAAGTATATAACGATAGAAAGGTAAATGTTATCCTCAGGTTTTACAGAATCTAAGCGGCCTTCTTCAATTTCTTGAAGCAACATCTTAAACTCTTGAAATTCAGGATCAAGTTTCTGACGGTATTCTCTCATGTAGTTTCTCATGTAGTTTCTCATTCTCTCCTTAACTTCGGGTCTCTGATAATGCACAGTAGAATACGAGATACCTAACATTCTACTTATCTCAGCATCTACAACCCCTTTCTCTTGTAACTCCCTTATCTTCTTCCTCTTTTCTTCGGTAAGTCTTGGCATATTTATTACTTTAGTAAAATTTAAAAAGTTTACATTGTATAAAAAAGAGATATAAATATCAATGAAAGGTACTCTGAAAGAAAATTTAAGAAAAAGAAATAAGAAAATAGCTGCTTTTTATCTCAAAAAATTAGGATGAGAAATAGTTCGTGTATTACCAGCATAGGTTCGTGCCTAGCTTTAAGAACGTTAACATAGTCGTTATAGTTGCGAGGAGAGTTTTGGTGCCTTAAAAAACTTCCTATTTCTATTAGCTGCTTTTCAAGCGAGTAAGATTCCATAAAACCAACCTTCTCCATTTTTAAGTTCTAGAGAAGGTTGGCTAGCAGAATTTGCTGTTAAATTCCTATAACTTGTCGTTAGTAATTCCGTTAAGTATGGCACTTAGAAAGCTTTAAATACTCTTCCTGCATGCGGGGGGTGGGATTTGAACCCACGAAGGCACTAAGCCACCAGCACCTCAAGCTGGCGCCATTGACCAGGCTAGGCGACCCCCGCATTAAAGAATTTTTATACATTAAATAAAATTTCAACTGGGCTGCTTTTTAGTTAAGTATATCCAAATTTCTTTGAAAAAATCTTGCTGCTCTGTTTTAATCTCCTTATTTTTTTCCAAATGTAATATTGGTAGAAAGTTCATAACTATCTCGTCTCTTTTCCATTTTTCAACAATTTCTTTGAATTCAACTTTCCCTTTTTTTAAGTATAAACTCTCTATTTTTTGTAAAACAGTTTGAATTCTTTTTTCTATATCTTCTTCTAGATTTATCTCTTTCCACAATCTTTGAGATAAAGCCTCTTTCCTTTCTTTCTTTCTTTTTTCAACCTCCAAAGCTTTCTTCAAAGCAATTATAAGCTCGTCCAAAGTTATTTGTCTTTTAGGAATTCTTTTTATTGGATAAGCAAGTTTAAGCATTTCAGGCTTTATATCAAAAAACTCGGGAATCTCCTCTTCTTTTTCTTCCATTTTTTCCTCTTCTTTAATCATCAAATATTCTGCTTTCATTCTTAACAAAATAGAAGCTATAAAAACAACTTTAGCCGGAATTCTAAAATCCAATTCCGTAGCTTTTTTCAAAAAGTTTATAAAGCCGTCGCAAAGTTTTACAATATCAACATTCCAAGGATCTAATTTTTCTATGTTAACAATATAATAAATTATTTCTTCCCAGCTTTCTTTTTCAATTATAACCTTAAGCAAGTTTTCTTCACTAATTTGAATTTCTTCCATTAGTAAAATTGATTTTTGATTTTATACGATAAAATATAAAATGTTTTGGTACGTTTTTCTTTCAATCGTTACAATATTTCTTCTAAAAGTTTGGGTAGATTTGATAAGAAACGAACCTATTTTCATTCCTTTACCAAAGAATACAATTAAGAAAATGTTGAAAGAGGCAAAAGTCTCATCTAAAGACATAGTTTATGATTTGGGTTGTGGAGACGGAAGAGTTTTAATAATAGCAGCTAAAGAATTTGGAGCAAGAGCAATTGGAATAGAAAAGAGTTGGGTTTTATCAAAAATCTCTGAATGGAGAGTAAAAAAGGAAAAACTAGAAGATAAAGTAAAAATAATAAACGAAGATTTTTTTAAAGTAAACCTCTCAAAAGCTACAGTAATTTTTGCCTATTTATCAAAAAAGATAAACAAAAAACTAGAACCAAAGCTGAAGAAAGAGTTAAAGAAAGGAACAAAAGTTCTTTCAGCTTCCCATGAGTTTAAAGGATTAAAGCTAGTTAAAAAATTCAAAACTGGGCATTTTTATTCCTACCTTTACATCATTTAAATTCAAGATTTAACTAGAAAGATGGAAATTGAAGGAAAAACAATAAAAGAAGTTATACATAAACTTTTACAAGAAATAAACAAAAATGTTGAAGTTAAAGGTTTTTCAGAAAGTTTCAAAACAAAATTTGAAGTTAAAGGAAAAAATATGAAAGATGTCATAGAGAATTTTACTAAAAAGATTGTAGATTATTTTGATAAGAAAAGGGCTGTATTTGAAGATCTAGAAATAGAAATAATTCCTGGAAATAAATGGATATTAAAATGTTCTTTAAAAGGTAAGATATTTGGTGAAATTGTAAAAAATTTTAAAGAAATAAAAATTTTTGAATTACAAGAAAGTATAGATAATTGGAAACTTCTTCTTTCAATAGAATAATAAAAATCTTAGAAGAATTAGAACAACGGCAAATCCAACTGAAATGTATATTAATTGTTCTGGCTTTAGCTTTATTTTACTTTCCTCTTCTTCTCCGTATCTTATTAAACCTCCTGCTGTGTAAGGGAAATATATCTTATCTCTCTTAGCCATATTTTAAATTGTATTATAAAGATAAAAAGCTTAAGATAAATTATGAAAAGCAAAATAGTTGAAATTCTCAAGAATCTTGGTTATGATGTTAGTGAAAGGGAAATTGAAGAACCGCATAAAAAAGAATTTGGAGATTATTCCTTTCCATGTTTTAACATTGCAAGAAAACTTAATAGGAATCCTATAGAGTTATCAAGAGAGATAACAGCAAAAATTCCTGTAGATAGATATCCATTCCTTCTAAAAGTTGAGGCAGTTAATGGATATGTCAATTTTTTCATATATTGGGAGAAAGTAGCTAATGAAATTCTAGAAAATGTTTTAAATCTCAAAAAGTTAGATCTTGGCAATAAGCAAAAAGTTATGGTAGAATATTCACAACCAAATCCTGTACATTCTATGCATATAGGCCATGCGAGAGGCACATTCATTGGAGATGCCTTATCAAGAATCTTAAAATTTGCAAACTTTAAAGTTATAAAAGCAAATTTGATGAACGATACAGGCTTGCAAGTTGCAAAGCTAGTTACTGCCTATCTACTTTGGTACAATGGGAAAAAACCAGACAAAAAACCAGACTACTGGCTTTGGGAAATGTACGTAAGATTTCATGAAGAGGCTAAGAAAGATGCAAGTCTTGAAGAAAAGGCAAGAGATATTTTAAGAAAGTATGAGATTGAAAAAGATAGAGAAATAATAAAGATTTGGAATATAATAGTAAAATGGTGTGTTAAAGGTTTTAAAGAAACTTATAAGAAACTTAAAATAAAGTTTGATGTTTGGTTTTATGAAAATAAGTTTAGAGAGATTGGAAGAGAAATTGTTTATCAAGCTCTAGCTAAAAATGTTGCATTTAAAAGTGAAGATGGAACAATAGTTGCAAAATTAGAAGATTATGGCTTACCAAATTCAGTAATTCTTAGATCGGATGGCACAGGCTTGTATTTTACAAGCGATTTAGGATTAACGGTGCATAAATTCGAAAAATTCAAGCTTGATAAGTCTATATGGGTTGTTTCTGCTCAACAATCTTTATATTTTAAGCAATTATTCAAATTTCTAGAAGTACTTGGATATGAATGGGCTAGAAACTGTTATCATTGCTCTTTTGAACATGTTAACTTGCCTGAGGGGAAAATGTCATCTAGAGAAGGAAAAGCTGTATTGTTGGATGAAGTTATTAATATGCTTGAGAAAAGAGCAAGAGAAGAAGTTGAGAAAAGAAACCCCAAAAAAAATAAGAGAAAAGTTGGTACAGTTGCGAAGAAAATAGCAGTAGGTGCTTTAAAATATTCAATACTAAAGATTCAACCTGAGGATCAAATAATTTTTGAATGGGAAAAAATACTGAAGCTAGAAGGAAATACAGGACCATATATTCAATACGCTTGCACAAGATGTAAAGGAATTTTAAAGAAAGCAAAAAGTTTCGAAATAAACTTTTTTCCAAAAAGACTTAGCGAAGAAGAATCCTTATTAATTAAAAAAATTGGAGAATTCATGCTTGTAATACAAAAAATAGTAAAAGAATTGAAGCCATACTACCTAGCGAATTACCTTTATGAATTAGCAACAATATTTAATAATTTTTACGAAAAAATTCCAGTTTTAAAAGAAGAAAACAAAGAAATAAGGAACTTTAGATTAACACTAGTTAAAGTTACAGAAAAGGTTTTAACCCTTGGTTTAAACTTGCTTGGAATAGAAGTACCCGAATTTATGTAAGTTTACAGCTCATTAGGGTGATCTTTTAGCCAATTCTCAACAGCTTTTCTTATAGCAACTATTCTTATTTCACCATTAGGCAAAGTTCTTCTTATTGTTACAGGAACTAACATCTTTCTAAACTCTTCTTTTGCTAATTCAATAGCATCAGTCTTATCGCTTTTAACTAAAACTGGTGCCCCCAAAGCAATTTGTAAAGCTCTCGCGCTTATTATTCTCGCAACTTCAAACCTAGTTAATCTATCTTCTGGCCATTCCATTAAAATCACTTATGGTTTAAACTGTGATATTTTCTTGAATAAATCAACATGCCCTAGAAACATCCTTCTACAACAATATCTTTTTACTCTTAATTCATCCAAAACTTTCCCCGGATCTTCACCATTTTCTACTCTTTGTTTAAAATCTTCATAAAGATGGCCTATAACTTTTCCGCATGTAAAACATCTTACTGGGAATAAGATGTCCATCACCTTTTAGATACAGTTTATTTATTAATTTTATAGTCTATGAATTTAAAAGTTTATAGTAAAGAATTAATGAGGTGGGGAACGTGAAGAATATTATAGAAAGCGAATCTAAGCTTAAGCGAAAAGCTTTAAATGCTTTGAAAAAAGTAATAGATCCTGAACTAAACGCTAATATAGTAGACTTGGGTTTAATATACGATTTAAAGGTTGAGAAAGATAGAGTAAACGTTTTAATGACTTTAACTTATATTGGTTGTCCCCTTGGAAACTTTTTGATGTTTGAAATAGAAGATAAATTGAAAAAAGCTGGATTTAAAAACGTTAATATTAATTTAACTTTCGACCCACCTTGGACTCCAGAAAGGATGAATGAGAAATTAAGGAAGAAGTTTGGAATTTAAATTTTTGATAGAATATGGAAAATTGATTTAATTACCAGAAACTCGCTTATCCTATTGTTTTCAATTGGTTTTATACAGCAAACATCTGCACCAATTAACTTGCCTTTAATTGCTTCTATGATATCAACAAAATCGAAATAAGTTAAGCCACCTGGCTCTGGAAAATCTGTTGCTGGCAAAATTGAAGGATCGAAAACATCTAAGTCAAGAGAAATATATATTTCAGAACCTTTGGTAAACATGGATATTTCATCTAAAACTAAAAATTTATTTCTTATGATATCAAATGAGGTGAAAAATTTTACTCCTTTATCCTTTATAAATCTAAT
>JBMSAV010000007.1:0-3226 GCA_049414645.1 Candidatus Aenigmatarchaeota archaeon | reverse complement strand
ATTTTTGGTGAGCATGTTATTATTTTTGCAAATGAAGGTGAAGTAATAGAAATTAAGCACAAAGCATTAAATAGAAAAGTGTTTGCAATTGGTGTTATTAAAGCAATAGAATTTATAAAGGATAAATCAGTTGGTTTGTATAGTATGGAAGATTTATATAGATAACGCAATTTAATAACTTTAAACTTTAAGTACTTTGGAAAGATATAAACAACTTGGGCAAGTTTGGACACCAAGGGAAATAGTTGATTTTATTCTTGATAAAATTACTTTATTTGACAACATGAAAATTCTTGAACCTGCTTGTGGAGAAGGAATTTTTATTTCCGCTATTACTGAAAAATTAGAAAATTATGAAATTCATTGTGTTGATATTGATAAAAGTGCTCTTGAAAGAGCAAAAATAACATTTAGAGATAATCCTAAAATAAAATTTTTCAATTGTGATTTTTTAAAAGGTTTCCATGAGAAAGGATAGGATTTAATAATCTCAAATCCACCATTTATAAGAATTCAAAATCTTGAAGATGAGTATAAAGAATTTCTCTTTAATAATTTTTCGTTTTGTAAAGGTGATACTGATATTTTTTATGCATTTTTGGAAAAATCAATTAAAATTCTAAAAGATAATGGATACTTAGCTTTTATTATTCCGAATTCTTGGCTTTGGTCAAAGGCAGGAGAAAATTTTAGAAAATTTCTAAAAAGAAGTGAATTTCAAGTTGAGGTTTATGATTTTGACTATTTTCAAATCTTCCCAAAAATCACAACTTATATCTCAATAATTATTTTGCCTTGTCCAGTAATTATCCCGGCCCCCCAAGGCAAAAGGGACCTAGCCTACTAACAACCCTCTCCCAATTCCCCTCAACCAGTATAGGTTTGAGGGGAGAGAAACATCGCTTCTCTGGGAGAAGTGTTGTTAGGGCTACCTCCAAAACTTGCCAGAGGTTTTGGTGATTACCAGGATTCCTTCCATAGGCTCACAGTAATCCCTCTGGCTCACTTTGGAGGCTTTTTAGTAAGTCTAGGTGTTTTTTAAGTTTTTCTAAGTTTTCTTTTATTGGGTTTTGCTTGTATATATTGGTTTCTGCTTTTAATTTTTCTTCCAACTGTTTTTGTCTTTGTTTTAAGCTTTCTTTTAGATATTCCATAAACTTTTTATCATTTAATAGCTTTTTGTAGTTCTTAGGAACTCTTTCTTTAAAGCCTAATCCCCTTCTTCCAATTACATAAGCACCAGCTATATCTTTGTCTATGTTTAATTGTGGTGAATACTTTAACTTGCCTTGAACAGAAGTCCAGGCAGGATTGACTTTTATTATTTCTATACCGTTTAACTTACATAGTCTTTCTATCTTCTCTAATATTCTATCGTATGAAAATTTTTGTAATACTTTTCTTAATTTTCTTTTTCCATCTCCTCTTTTTCCCTTTGGTAAACTATTTATATCTTCTATTACTATTGCTTTATTCTTTTCTTTTGCCATGCTAATTACTTTATGTGCCACTAACCATTCTTCATAGTCCTTTCTATTCTTAGAAAAATTCCTTAAATATTCTAACTTAATCCTAGTATAACTAATTAAGTTACCATCCCTACCTATCTCCGCTATTGCTAAGTGAAACGGTCTAGCATTTATATCTATACCTATCACACCATTATCCTTTGTAATCTTAACTTCTGGTATGGGTATTTGAAAAGTTACATATCCATATATCTTACCATTTACTTTCCTCAGTTCAATTGTATAAGGAAATTTCTTACCCTCTAATATCATACTTGTAAGTATTATCCACTTATCTCTTTTACCATTTATTTTCCTTTTAACTTTTGCTTTTACAGGTTTTCTCTTCCTTGTAGAGGTTATTAGTAGGTAAGTTCCGTCATCTTCAAAAACAAGTTTTATGTTTGGATTACCACCATTTTCAGCATGACCGATACTTACCAATCTACCTTTTCTCTTTTCATTCCACTTTCTTTCAACTTTCTCTAATCTCCAACCCTGTAAGTGACGAATACAAAGTTTAGCAAATAATTCTTTACCATCAAATACTACTTTTCTTGGGTTTCCTCCTCTTGATTTAATTCTTTTTAATATCTCTAATGCTTCCTTAATAGCACTATCAACATACCAAGATGGTAAGTCTTTAAATGTTTTTCTTACTAAATGATAAACTTCGTTTTTGCTATGACCGTCTAAAAATCTGTTATAAGCATATCTTACTGTTGAACCATATAAACGCATTAATTTAGATATTTCTTCATAGTCTTCTTTGCTTTGGGGTATGACTCTAAAACGGAGAGTAATGAACATATTGATAAGTTTAAAGGTTGGGATGGAAAGGGAGGAAAGGGATTTGAAATGAAGGAGGAGAATGTCTATAAAGAAGGGTAAGGAGAGAATTACTAGACAAAGCATCTTTAATCCAAAAAGTGAAGATGAGAATTTTTACTATTTGGATAATTTTAAATATTGAAAAACAAATAACAAAAGAAATAATCAAAAACACAAAAATTAAATCAAGAGAAGATATTAAGAATAATAAGTTAAGAATTATTTTCCCTTATGAAAACGGAAGACTTATGGATGAAGAAAAACTTAAAGAAAAGTTCCCGAATGCTTACAACTATCTTTTAGCTAATAAAGAAATTCTTTTAAAAAGGGATAAAGGGAAAAAGAATTATGAAAACTGGTATGCTTTTGGTAGAACGCAAGGAATAAAAAATTTGTTTGGAAAGAAAATTTTAACGCCATCAATAAGCAAACGACCTATATTTATTTACTGCGATAAAGAATTTGCCCTCTTTTATGCAGGTTATGGGATTTTTAACCCTCCTTATGAATTTGAAATCATGGAAAAAATTTTGAATAGCTCAATAATTGAAGAATATATGTTTATCATTTCAAAACCATATAGAGATAATTGGAGAGCTTATTCTAAAATTTTTCTTGAAAAAATAAAAATTCCTATATTAAACAAAGATGAAATAGAAAAGTTAAGAATGTTAAGCAAAAAGGAGGAAATAGATGAGTTTGTTTTTTGGTTGTATGAAAGAAGAAGATTTGAAAAATTCTTTATCTCAAAGTTATTTTAATTATTTAAGGGACTATCTGGAAGGTAAAAAAGGTTCAAGAAGTACAAACAAATTACTACCATTGCATAAGTTTATAGCGGAAAGTATAAAAGAACACTTAGAAAAGAATTTAAAAATTGATTTTGA
>JBMSAV010000006.1:0-3178 GCA_049414645.1 Candidatus Aenigmatarchaeota archaeon | reverse complement strand
ATAATTTCTTTATCTTTGGGGAGAGAAGCAAAAGCTTTAACTATTCTATCAACGTCATCATAAGCTGGAGTTCTAGGATCTTCATAGGCAGGAATGTTTATCGCTCCAACAATATGTCCTTTTTCATATTCTTCTCTACTTCTCAAATCAACAAGAATATAATCGTTAATACCCTTATCCATTTTTACTCTCAGTGAATGTGGACTAACGTAAACTGCGTCTTCTGTTAAATAGAAATCTTTAATAAGTTCTTCTTCAGTCTTCTCTAAAACATAAAATTTGAAAAAGAGAGAGTTAAATAAAGACCCAAAAACAACACCGATTAAAATTCCTATTAGTAAAACTTTTAAGTTGAATTTTTCCTTCATTTCAATTCACATCCAGATAGTTGGGATAGCGTTACTAATTGTTGCAACCCAACATAATTCTTACCATTTATTCTCCAAGTAGGATAAGCATTTACTCCAGCAGCTATGCATTCTTGCCTATTTTTATCGCAATCGACAAAATTTATGTATTTAAAAGAACTTCCAAACAATTCTTTTTGCATTTGACAATATTTACACCAATCAGTTCCATACATTTTTACTCCTTTTTCTGTTAAACATTTAGCGAAGTCGTCATATTTTCCGGCGCTTATAGTAGAACCAAAAAATATGTAGTAAATTGTTACGGATAGCAATACTGTTACAAAAACTATTATCAAAGTATTCATTTTTATTTTCATGAAATTCCACCTAATTTTATTTGCTTAACTCTTGTTCAATTATTTGTTCAAACACACTGTATGGTTGAGCTCCAACAATTTTTATTCCGTTTATGAAAAATGTTGGCGTCCCAGAAACTCCGTATTTTAATCCATCGTTATAATCTTTCTGCACTTCGTTAGCATATTTACCTGAATCTAGGCATTGGTTGAATTTTTGCATATCTAAACCTAATTGTTGAGCATATTCTTTGAATTTAGATTCACCCACACTCGCCCATTCAGACAGTTTTTGAAATAGAATATCATGATATTCCCAGAATTTTCCTTGTTCATTAGCACATTCAGCAGCTTCAGCAGCCTTTTGAGCATATTGATGGAAGCTCAATGGAAAATCTCTATATACAAACCTTACCTTGCCTGTTTTAATGTACTTTTCTTCTATTAGAGGCAATGTCTGTAGGGAAAATCTTTGACAAAATGGACATTGAAAATCGCTAAACACAACAATAGTAACTTTTGCGTCTGGGGATCCTTTTACAGGGTCGTCATCTAAACTAACCTCTATTCTTTGCGGTTGAGAAGGCTGTTGGTTAGCTGTGGGTTGATTTCCTTGTAGAGGCTGAGTTTCCCTTATATTTCCGTTATTTATTTGATTGTCTGTCAATGCAGCAATCTTTCCGCTTAAAGACATTATATTAAAAGTGTTTATTATTGACAATAATATTGCAACGAGCGCAAGAGTGTAAAATACATGCTCCTTTCCAATCTTTATAACAATTTCTCCCATATTATACCACCAATAAGCTTAATTAAGCATTAGATATTTAAAATTATCTTCTTATTCCACATCCACATCCAAGTCCACAACCTCCAACTCCACATCCTAATCCATTAAGATTTTGATTATTGTCAGAGTTTGGTTGAGCATTTAAACCCTCTAAAGATACGCTACCTAAAACACTCGCTTTATAAGTTTTGAATACATCTAAAGACAATATTTGCTCTTTATAAGTTTTAGAAGCATCATAATATACATCAAAAATATTCGGAAAACTAAATTTGACATTGATTACTCCACTAATAGACTTAAGTTCAGATGTTATTAGAGGGGCATGCCCTGGGCAGGGAATATCAACTTGAAGCCTCAAGGTTTGAATGTTGCTTGAATTACCATTTGCATAAACATTAGCTAAAGCACTTCCAGAGGTTATGTTTGTAAGTATGGGGAATATTATTAAGAAAAACAAAAGATTGACTCCTATTGTTGTTCCATACAAAGTTGATAAATATTTCCATTTACTTTTAATACCTTCCGATTCGATAGCTAAATACATTCCATCTTCATTTTTTCTTATCGATATGAAACCTAACCTATTGAAGTAAACTATTGCTGATATCGTTGCAAACAAAAACGAAATCGATATTAATATATATAGGAAATAGGGGTTTAAGAGCAAAGGTTTGAATAATTGAGTAAGTGTTGTAGATCCAACTATAGAAGCTAAAATAAATGCTATGCAAATAGAATGTGGAGCTAAACCATATATTATCCCATGATTAAGCGGCCTTTTTTCGGCCTTTCTACTATCACCATTTAAATCTGTTTTATACCCCAAATCTTCTATTTCTGCTTTTATTTCATTCAATCCTATAATTTTTGGATTAAACTTTACGTATACCTTTCCTTTTGCCAGGTTTGCTTTAACTTCTTCTACTCCTTTAAGCTTTAAGAGTCTTTTCTCTATTTTTTCTACGCAGCTTAAACAACTCATTCCTTTTACATCTATATTTTCTTCTTTTAATTTTTCTTTCATGACTTATGTTGAACGAAACAGCTTATAAAAATTTCGTGAAACTAGTTTCAGTCAATCAAAATATTTCAAACTTAATGTTATTTTTATCAACTCCAATATTAATCAAAATTTCTTTCATACCTTTAACCATTTGTATAGGACCACATAAGTAAAATATTGTATTTTTAATTTCGTTAGTGTTGACAAATTTTTCTATAATTTCTCTTTTTATTCTTCCATGTAAATATCCTTCTTCTTCAACTTTTTCTTGTGATAAAACATATACCTTTTTGAACCATTCTTCTTTTATGTTGTCTAACTCCTCTTTAAATACAATATCTTCTTTTGTTTTTGCTGCGTAAATCAAAGTAATTTTTTGTCTTTTTCTCGAATGAATTCTTTCTCTTATCATGCTAATAAAAGGAGTAATACCAATACTTTTTGATTAACTAAGAAAAGCTACTTAAACGAATTTTTATCTTATAAAGTGTAGTTTATTTTCTTTTATCAGATAGGCAATAAATTCACATTCTAGAATAAATAGAAGATAAGTCAAATTTATATTATGCACGAAAAGCTTATAGAGTTTCTAAAGGTAATTGGAAAATTGAAGAAAATAGAAAGAACTGGTTGGATAACAACAGGCAAATTAAAACCAGAAGAATGTGAAAGTGTA
>JBMSAV010000005.1:0-2701 GCA_049414645.1 Candidatus Aenigmatarchaeota archaeon | reverse complement strand
AGTTGTTGGTTTTCATTTGGATGAAAACTTTAGATGCAAATATTGCAAATATAAAATTCCGATAAAGGGGGAAAACTTCCTTAGGGAAAAACTCAAAAGTTTAAAGAAAACAGAAGATGAATTTAACTAGCTTCTCACGCCTTTTAAATAAGACTAATTCTTCTCAACTTTTTATTTTCGTTGACTCAAATTCTCTAATAAGTTTGTTTTTATCTCTCAATCTTTATATTTCCACAGAGAATTTAGTGTATATGTCAACTAATCAATTATTTAATATTACAGCCAGTTAAATTTGCCAAGTATTCTACCGAATAAACTCCTGGATAGGCCGTGTTGTTATAAACTACTGAAGGTAATGCTTGCAAACCAATTTGGATACAATATTGCAAATTGTTGCCATCGCAGCTAACATAAAGTTTTGGAGAATATCTTCCTAAAATGTTTAATTGCAATAAAGTTGCAGAATTTATTGCCGTATTATTTGTTTGTGTTGCACCATAAATTCTTAAACCCCTATTATACAAACAATCTACGAAATTTCTCATTTTTTCTATTTGCTGAATCGATTCTTTAACGTAAATGATATTTTCAGAAACATATTTTCCATCTTTTGAAGCATAAACTTCAATATAGTTTGTTCCTTGTTGAGTAGAGACCTTTAGTAAAACTTTGTAAAGGCCTCCTAAATCATTAATACTTTCTACGCTTACTGAAGAACCAACTAACGCAAGCTCATAAAGTTTTTTTACGCCTTCAGCTATTGTTGATTTTTGAATGATTGGAAAAACAAAATTGTAAATCACAAAAGCTAACAATCCAAAAATTAAGCCTATAAAGAACATTGGCAATTTTTGTTTTAATTCCATAAAATTCGTTATTTTTAGATTTAAAAGGTTTGCACCTTCTTTTTATTGGCTAATCTAACACTCTTTTCTTTCATCTTCGTCAAAGCCAGCCTTCTTTAAATTAATCGGAAGATAATAGTTTTTCAAATAGCGAGAAACAAATTGTAAGTATTAAATAAGCATTTTATGACAATCATTTGCTTTTTCAAAATGAAAAATAGCTAATGGAAAAGTTTTATCTTGATACAAATCTTCTTTTCGGTTATTTCCTCAAGAAGATACTTGAAAGAAAAGGAAGTTATATAGAATCAAAAGTTTCAGATTTTATTATTTATTCGTCTAAAAAGTTGAAATACGCATTTTCTATTCTAACTAAAGCTGAAATAGTAAGAAAATTAAAAAGCGAGTTTAACGCTAGTAGAAATGATATAGAAGATGTATGGAAAGGATTTATCATAGAGGTTTCCCCATCTTATATTCAAATTCCCCAATCGCTTGAAGAAATCTATGGAGAAATTGTTAATATAGTGTTTGAAGTTCCCATGAAGAAGAGAGTAACTAATCTGGAACATCTTATAATAGCAAAGAAGAACAATTTGATTTTTGTTACTGGTGATAAGGAAATTATGAAAAAATGTAAGGATTTTTACAAGAAGATTTTGGATTATAAAATGTTAAGAAAGATGTATGATGTATGAAAATATAAATAATTTAAACCCAAAGAAGGATGGATAGTTATGGAAGGAAGAAAAGAATTAAGTGAAGAAGAAAAGAAAAGGATAGAAGAAGCTTGGGATAGAATAGCTGATAAAGTTTGGAAGAAACTTCAATACTGGAAAAAACATAACCCGAAAAAGTATAGGCAGTTCTGGAGAGAGATTAGAGAGTTGGAAAAAGCTTTTAGTTAAACCTTATGTAAACTATTTTTTTGTGAGAACCTTTCCCTTAGAAGCTACTCTTTTTTGAAAAGCTAAAAGTGAAAGATAGTTGTTATCTCAATGGACTGCTTATTTAAAATAAAGCATGAGATATCCATTAATATTACAATATTATAGTATAGTAAAAAAATATTTAAATACAATATTATAACATATAACATGATAAGAAGCGGTAGAAGCATTTCTCTAGACAGTAAACTTTGGGTTGAAATTGAAGAATTTGCTAAAAGTAAAGGGTTTGAGGATATATCAAGTGCGATTGAATATCTGGTTAAAAAAGCTTTGGAGAAGGAAAAATGAAAGATAAACTTTTGTTTGCAACGTTTTTTGTAATAATTTTACCTATAGGAATTGCCCAAAACGAGCAAAGCCATCCCCTAAGTGAGATTAAGCCAATTGATACTAATTTGGACATGTTTGGCTTTAACATAACAAACGTCACTTTTCTTGGAATTAACTTGACTAATCCTCAATATGCTTTACATGTTGTGGGAGATGTGTTTTGGACTGGGACTTTAAGAGGGGGAATAGTTCCATGGAATTTATTAACAAATTATCCAAGCATAATAACACCAATTGGCTCTGGTTTGATTGTCGGCACTCAAAGTTTAGCTAACGACGTTACTCTTGGCGTTAACTTTACTGAAGTTCAAAGAAGAATTACTGGCTCTTGTGGCGGATCTAATGCAATTCAAGTTATTTATGAAAATGGAAGTGTTAGTTGCATTGATATTAACTTATACGGAAATGTTACTGGTAGGGGAACTCCATATTACATTCCAATGTGGCAAACTTCTGGCAGCATAACAGATTCTTTGATAAATCAAACTAACGGAAACATTTGGATAACTAGTGGAAACTTGATTGTAGTTTCGGGCAACGTCGGCATAGGGACTACAACACCCGATAGGCTTTTAG
>JBMSAV010000004.1:0-5184 GCA_049414645.1 Candidatus Aenigmatarchaeota archaeon | reverse complement strand
CTGAAGAGAAAATTAAAGAATTTTTGCTAGATGTAGATAAAAAAACTAACTTTCCCTGGATAAAATCTAAGATATTTGTTTTAACTAATACATTAACGAAAAAATATTTTACTAATAGCGATGGCAGCAAAATTTATTCGGAAATTCAAAGGTTTCATTTAGAATACAATCTAATAGCAAAAGATGGTAATAAAATAGAGCAAAGAAACTTTTTCTTTGGAAGCTCTGGAGGTTGGAAGGATTTTCTTAAGCTAAAGGCTGAAGAAACTGTAGAAAGCGAGGCAAGAAAAATAGTAAAGATTATTAATGCAAAGAGAAACAAAAAAGGAAAGTATGACGTTATATTAGCTCCCGAATTGGTTGGAATTGTCGTTCATGAATCTTGTGGTCATCCGTTAGAAGCTGATAGAATTCTTGGAAGAGAAGCTGCTCAAGCTGGAGAATCTTATGCAAAAATAGATTCTATTGGTAAAAAGATTGGAAGTGAAAAAGTGACAATTGTTGATGATCCGACGGTAAAAGGAAGCTATGGATTTTATCTTTTTGATGATGAAGGAGTAAAAGCAAGAAGGAAGTTTTTGATAAAAAATGGAATAATAAACGAGTTTTTGTTGAATAGAGAAACTGCTTTACTTCTAAAAACAAAAAGTAATGGATCGGCAAGAGCAATGAATTTTGCAAGAGAACCAATAATAAGAATGTCAAATACTTTTATGTTGCCCGGAGATTATAAATTGGATGAAATGATTGAAGATATCAAAAATGGAATTTTTGTTAAATCTTTTACAGAATGGAACATTGATGATGTGAGATGGAATGAAAAGTATGTTGGTTTCGAAGCTTATGAAATTGAGAATGGAGAAATAAAAGATTTTGTCAGAAGGCCTATTATAGAAACTACAACAGAAGAGCTTTATTCAAAAGTTGATGCCTGCTCCAAAGATTTGCAATTCGTTGCGGGTACTTGCGGTAAAGGCGAACCGATGCAAGGAGTTCCCGTTTGGATGGGAGGCCCATACATAAGAGTTAGAGGTTTAAAGGTGAAATAAATGATAGAAGAAGTTGAAAAGATTGTTAAGAGAAAAGTTGATGATTGGATAATTAAAGTTGAAAGAGAAAAAGCAAAGCAAATAAAAATTGCTAATAGCAAGATTGTTGTAACTCAAATCTGGAATTTTGATAGCCTAACTTTGTTTTTGGTTAAAGGAAAAAAAACTTTACTTTCATCAACAACAATTTCTTCTTTAAATGATGCTAAAAAATTTACAAAAGAATGTTTGAAAAAAGTTGACGAAGCCGAAGAGAATGCGAACTATGAAGGTATAGCCGAAGGTAAGTTTAAATACAGAAAAGAAAATTATGATAAAAAAGTTTTTTCATACGATTGGAATGAAATAATAACAAAAACTTTAGATGACTTAAAGCAAAGAAGTGCGGGAGTTTTCTGGGAAGGGAAAGTTGAAAGAGAAATTTTAACTTCAAAGGGAATAAGCCAAAAAGATGTAAACACTTACTTTAACTTTTCCATAAGAACTTTTGGAAAATCAAGCTTTCATTTGGCTAAATATTCTTATTTTGGAAAAGATATCCAGATCGAAAAAATTGCAGAAAGAGCTAAAGAACTTTCAAACTTAACTGAAAATCAAGTTAAAATTAGAGAAGGAAAATATCCGATTATATTCATGCCTTTAGCTTTATCTGGTATTCTATCTTATGCAAGCATCAGTTTTTCTGCTTTTGAGATTTTGGCTGGAAATTCTTTCTTAATAGATAAAATTGGAAAAAAGGTCGGGAGCGAGAAACTTACTTTAATTGATGATGGAACTTTTAGAAAGTTTGATGAAGAAGGTAGGCCTACTCAAAAAAATGTATTGATAGAAAATGGTGTTTTGAAATCTTATTTACATAATACAACAACTAGCAAAAAATTGAATCAAAAGCCTACAGGAAATGCAGGAATTATTTATCCGATGCCATGGGAAATTGAAATTAAAAAAGGAGATTATAGTTTTGATGAAATTGTTAAAGAACTGAAAGAAGGGTTGATTGTAACAAACACATGGTATACAAGATATACTAGCTTTGTAGAAGGAACTTTTTCTACTTTACCAAGGGATGCAATATTTTATGTTAAGAATGGAAGAATTGATGGAATTACAAAAAACATAAGGATAAATTCAAATTTCCTAGATTTCTTTAAAAATATTATTGCTATAGAAAAGAAGCAGGAAGAAGTAAAATGGTGGGAAAGTCTCTTACCAGTAAAAACCCCTTCACTTCTTGTTAAAAACGTTTTCGTTACTAAACCGTTTTAGTTTATAATAAAAATTTTTCTCTAAAATCTTTGAGCTTCCTCCAAAATTTTTTATCATCAATGCAATTCTCATTAGTTCTTCTTAGCTCTCAATTTATTCTTTTTCTTTATGAGTGTGGACTGCTAGGTAAATCAAAAGCTAAAATAAATCTTTCTTTGCCATTTTTAAATCACCTTTTTAAAATTTTCCACGTGTGAAAATCCAATTTTTAACAGAATAAAAAACAAAAGCAGGAATACATATTAAGCTTTTATATAGAAACTCTCATTTTTCTAATGAAACTAGAATTTTTAGGAGCGATGGGATGTGTTGGGGCAAGTGGAGTTTTAGTAGAAGAAAATAACGATAAAATTGTTTTAGATTATGGAATAAAACCAAGAGAAATTCCTCCAAAATTTCCTTTACCAGTAGAAAAACCAAAAGCAGTTTTACTCTCTCATTCTCATTTAGATCATTGCGGAGCTGTTCCACTTCTTGTTAAAAAATATTCAACTCCAATTTATGCTTTAGATGTAACAAGAGATTTAACAGAGCTTTTACTAGAAGATTCAATAAAGGTTTCGAGAGAAGAAGGAGTTGAGCTGCCTTTTAATGAATTCGATATTAAGCAAACTATAAAAAATTTTGTTTTTGTTGATTATAACAAGCCTTTCAAGATTGGTAATTTTAAAGTAACCTACTTTGATGCTGGTCATATTCCTGGCTCTGCGATGATTTTCGTTGAAGGCGAAAAAACTAATGTTCTTTATACAGGAGACTTTAACGATATAAATACTAGGTTGCTTGAAAAATGTGAAGACGATTTACCAAAAGTAAAAAATTTGATAATTGAGAGTACCTATGCTGATAGGGAACATCCTGATAGAAAAAGAGAAGAAAAAGAACTAGTAAAAACGATTGAAGAAACAATTTCTGATAATCAACCAGCAATAGTTGCAGCTTTTGCTGTTGGTCGAGCTCAAGAAATTTTACTAATATTAGCAAAGTATGGAGTTTCATATCCTATTTTCATGGATGGAATGGCAAAAAAAGCTACAACAATAATAAATAGATACAAAAAATACTTGAGAGAACCTGAAGACCTGGAAGAAGCTTTAAAGCTCGTTACTTATGTTAAAGGAAGGATGAGGAGAAGGTTGGTAAAGGAAGCAGCTTGCATAATAACAACTAGCGGCATGTTAAGTGGAGGGCCTGTTGTAAAATACATTGAAAAACTTCATAAAAAGGAAAGAGCTAGTTTGATTTTGACAGGTTGGCAAATTGAAGGCACGCCAGGAAGAATTTTACTAGAAACAGGAAGGTTTATTTACGAAAATTTTGATCTAGAAGTTAAAATGAGAGTTAAAAGATTTGATTTTTCTGCGCATGCAGGAAGAAAAGGATTATTTGAGTTTGTTAAGAAAATTAATCCGGAAAAAGTTTTCTGCGTTCATGGTGATCATACACAAGAGTTTGCCGAAGAATTAAAAAGAGAAGGTTTTGATGCTATAGCACCTTTAGCGAATAATAGAATTTTTGAGTGTCAATAAAAATATTTAAATATAAGATCCGAAATGTCACTAATGAGTGGTTACTCAAATAGAAAGGGAAAGATGTACCTAATAGGAGAAGAACACCCTTCAATCTTTAAAGATTTTTCTTCATTCCTTTTAATAGAGGCTTCTAGGTTGGCTTATTATTACTTAAATGAGTTGAAAGATGAATGCAAACTAACAAATGAAGATATTAGTTTGGGTAAATTATTATTAGAACTTATTGATATTTATAAGGCTGGCTATAATCCATATTATTTTGATGGCATAAACTCTCTATTGCAAGACAAAGAAAAAGAAATAAAAGAATTAATAGAAAAGTTAAAGAGAGATACCAATAGAAAAAATCTACTAGAAAGAATAAAACTTTACGTTTATTACTCTATAGAAAAATATATAAAAGGTTACGGAATTGTTAAAAGGGAACACGAGCTACTAGAAAAAATTATTTCGTCTTCGGATTCAGAAAACATTATTATTTATTGTGAAGGAGATAAAAAGGTAGTTGAAGGGGGACGACCTGATATAATTGAGTTGACCAAAAGACATAATGAGAAAAAAATAGAAATAGTGCCTCTGGACGAGGGTAATGAAAAGTATGAAGAGTGTGAAAAAATTTTGAGGTCATGTTACTATGAATTGAAGAAGTATATAAGAGCCCAGAATTATAGTAAAAATAAATATTTAGAAAAAATAGAGAAGTATTTAGAAAAAATAGAGGAGGCACAAAAAGAAAGAGAGAATTTCTGGATAGAAAAAATAAAGAGTAGAAGGATAGATGATGCTCTTCAGATTGCTATAGTAGGTGCTGCTCATATAGATTCTTCGTATGAAGAAATATACTCAAAGGGAAGTTTTGCAAAAAAACTTGAAGAATTGGGATATGATGTAAAGATAATTTATGTTACTTCTTATCGATAGTAAAGCTTAAATACTTTAACTACCATATAGTAATTATGGATATGAAACAGCAACTTGAAATTTGCTATAATAACTACAAAAAATGGAAAGAGTTAGCTTTTTCTTTAAGTGGGAAAGAATCGCAAAAAGCTATGGAAAGGGCTTTTTTCTGGCTTGAGATGCATTCTGCTTTTTTTGCTGTTGGGACTTTAGAAAAAAGCAGAAAGATGGATAAAGAAGATATGTTAAAACTAATTCAACTGAAAGCAAAGCTTATTGAAAGATTAACAGAATATGCAAAAACTTTAGTAGAAGACTTCTAGCAAAACAATTTTTAAATACGCTTTCTTAATTCTAATTGGAGGTGCAAAAGATGGCAAAGAAAGAAGAAAAGGCATTAGTTGTTAAATCAGCTGTTAGAGAGATGGTCGGAGATT
>JBMSAV010000003.1:0-3454 GCA_049414645.1 Candidatus Aenigmatarchaeota archaeon | reverse complement strand
TTTCTAAAAGCTAAAAATTTCTTTAAAGCACAAACTTTTCTATATCTGCTATTTTCTTTTAAGTTAGCAAGAGATTTAATAAATTCATCTAAATTTCCATTAACATAAGGCTTTATATCTCTTGTATATGCTTTTATTGTATTTTCAGAATATCCCAGTGCTTTTAGATAGTTCTTAAATTCTAAGAGTTTATTCATATCAATACTTTCCTTCTCTGTTTAATTCTGAAATTTTAAAGTCTTTTAATACCTTGCCCTAGTGATCCTGAAATTACTTATTTTATTATATTTTTCCCACCCTGAAATTAAGCCTTCGGCTTTAAAAGATTTAAAATAATTTGTAAATCTGATCGTATAGTTCCATCTTTTGTTCTAGCTCATCTGTATTGAAATCTATTTTGTGAAATTCAATTTTAAGTAGTTTGTATTTATCTTTAATTTTGGGATAACCGCTCTTACCAGTGGATGAAATACTTATTAGTTTTTTTATATTTTCTTCACTTACTAAAGTAAAAAATAACTTAAAAGAATCCAGCAAATTGGGACTATCTTTTTTCCTCAATACAATAAAATCCTTTGAAAACAGAAAAGATGAAGCGGATGGGGTAATAACTGCAATTTTTCTCTGATAGATTCTTACAGGAGAAATAACAACATCCCCCATCTTTAATTTTCCAAATGATCTTTTCTTCAACTTTTTCATTAGTCGTGCTCTTTCTTTAGAAGTGGTATGAGAAAGCTTTTTAGGGGTAAGTATGCCAACACCTCCACTAACTATATCTCCGGTTTCACATAATAATACAGAATAAAAGTCATCGACTTGTACTCTTTCAATATTAGCAATTTCCCATTCCTTGTCTAATGTAAAAGTTTCTGAAGGTTTAATTATGGAAATTGAACTTTTATGTAATTCTTTTGTATATCTATCAGGACTTAAGTTAAAATTTTCATTTTTAATTAACTCTTTTAGTGTAAGAATAGCTATTTTTTCATTCTCCTTTAATTTGCCTTCAAAAGCATCGGCAATAATACTGGCTATATCATCTGTTAAATCATTCTCTTTTGTTAGCTCTGTTCTAACAGTTTTCTCTTTCTTATTTCTTACATATCCAACATTTTCAGCATTATAAAATATTATTCTTTCTTCAAAAAATTCTTTTTTTACTACAATAAATTCTTTTTCCTCTTTATGCTCAAAAAATATTTTATCCTTAAGCTTTTCAATCTTCTCATCTTCTATTGTATTATTATCAAGAAATAATTTGTGTGCTTGTCTAGAAAGATTATTAAAATCAAAATTTATTTTTTGAAACAAATCGAATAAGAGATTACTTTCATCCAAACTTCTTCTCATAGCAAAAACTAATGCTGTTCTTTGTTGGGCATGCGGAGAAAATGCATGCTCTGGCAGTCCAACAATTGCAATGATCTTAAAATAACACCAGAATAGCATTCTTGCTTTCAAGTATTCTTTACTATCAAGCAAGGAAAAGGGAATAACCGCTCCTAATCTTCCACCCGGATTTAAGAGTTGAAACCATCTCTCTACAAAAAAACACTCTGAAGCTTTAGTAGTTCCATTTTTATTGGGAACAAAGTAATTCATTTGAAAATGAGGATAGGCATTTATTTTAATTTCTATACTAAATGGAGGATTAGTAATTATGAAATCAAAACCGCTACCTTCTTTTAAAACCTCCTTAGTGCAACCTTTATCAAATTTTTGAACAGTGTTGTAGTTAATATTTTTAAAGGGTAAAGCTGATAAATCACTGAGTGCGTCTCTTTGATGGATATTTGCAGAGCCGTCTCCGTGTATAACCATATTCACCTTACACAATTCTACTGCATCTTTATCACTATCTAATCCGTAAAGAATTTTAGAAGCTTCATTTTTGATTTCGTCAATGGAATAATCTTTAAAGATTAACCTTAATGCTTCGATCAAAAATGTTCCTGAGCCACATGAGGGATCCAATATGTATTTATATTTCTTTTCTTTAAGATTTCCTCTTATTGATTCAACATTTACTGCTTTACAAACAAACCTACATATATTGGGATGAGTGAAAAACAAACCTCTACTTTGTCTAAAAATAGAATGCATAAAATCAAGGAATATATCCCCCATTGTATCTTCACCTAAGAATCTTATGCTTCTTAATTTGATTCTTTGCAGCAAAGGAACTATGTTTAAAAGTATTTCCCCGCTTTTTTCGCTATCAAAATTATCTAAAATTTTTCGATTTTGAGCATTTTTGGGATCTTCACCTACGAGATGTTCTAACCCCGAACGGTATAGGTCTTCTATTCTATTGTAAAAATCACTCTTATTGATATAATCATCTGGTTTTACTTGAAATTTAAGTTCTTCCCTATTGTAGATTTCATCATAAGTTTTAGCCAATAAAAGATGTAGAATAAAATGAAAAGCTTTCTCGTAAAGTCCATAGTTTCTTAATTTTTGATGAATTTTTTCCTTAAGTAATTCCTTTAGTTGATTTGGTTTGCTAATTTCTATTAAGTCTTCTGATTTTAGAATTTTCACATTTTTTGAAAAATATAAATCTGTTGGTATTGTTGAATAAGCAAAGGGGGAATCTCTTGATATTATTTTATCCGATGATATTTGTCCAGTTTGTAGTATATTCTCTATTTCTGGATAGAGAAACCAATAGAATTTTAAGTCTGGTTTATTGTTTTCAAAATATATTTCAAAAGCCATAAGGACAAAAGGAAAGGGCTTTTGGAGGTCTTTAGCATAGGAATGAGCAACATTATAAAGCTGTCTTTTAAAATAGTCAGAAAATTCTCTATCTGATATTTTGTGGATTGAGGTTTTACATTCCACTAGTGCTATGCACTTGCGGCTAAGATATACATCTTTAATATCAATTATAATATCCACTCGTTTTGATGGAGAACCCACAGGCGATCCCTTTTCAAGCGATATATCTTTACTAGTTGCCTTAAATTCTTTTATAAGGTAAACTATTGCGTAGGCTCGCCCTAGTTCTCCTAAAACTACTTTGTTATAAGAAGAGATGTCACGTTGTGCTGGTCTTTTTAAAGAATAAATTAGCTTATTATTTTCTATTTTTACTTCTTTAACATTTGCCTTGATAATTTCTTCTTTTAGTAAATTTATATAGTTACGTAAATCATCTCTTTTCATTAAGCCTTTAAAATTTTAAAGTTTGTGATTTTGTTTCAACCTGAAAATGTAAAATGTATCTGTATCTTGTATAAAGATACAGCTATTCTTATAACAAGAAGAAATGTTTTTCATAGGAAGATAAACACAAAAGACTTTTTTGTTAAAGATAATGAAATGCTTATAGCAGTTTTTTATGAGAATGGTGAAATGGAAATGTTTAGCTTATCAAAAGAAATAATTGAGGAATATGAAGAAATGTTAAGTAGATGGGTTATAAGCAAAGAAGATTTAGTTAATA
>JBMSAV010000002.1:0-4310 GCA_049414645.1 Candidatus Aenigmatarchaeota archaeon | reverse complement strand
ATCTTTTAATTTTTTCTTCGAATTTTCTGATAACAAGCTTTCATCTTTAGAAACTTGAATTATTGTATCTATAAATGCCCATGCTTCATGGCCTAAAGACAAACCTAAATAAACTATTTTATAGGAATTATTAGGATCTATAAGAATATTAGGTCTTCTTTCTATCCCAAACTTCTTTGCTTCATTAGAATTATCGTAAAATATTTCAGGCAATATTTTATCAGAAGAAAGTTCTTTCAAATCATTTAGAAATTCTTCCAAGAATTTATTCCCACCGCTTATCTTCTCTTTTTCTTCCAGAAAAGCCTTTATTTCCACATTCCTCTTAATTTGATCTTTAAATTTTTCTTTCAATATATTTGCTGAATTTCCATCAATTATCATCATAACTTTTAATTTTTTGATTATTTAAATAGATTATGGACATCTACTCAATAGAGCCAGAATTGAAGAAAAAGAAATATAAAAGTCTAAAAAAAGGGTTTAAAAGAAAAAGGGGCAATGTTATAAGACTTAAATGATTATTTTACCTTTATAACTCTTGCCTTTTCTTCACTTTTTTTAATCCTAACTTCATCTCCTCCTCTTAAACCTATAATATTTCTACTATTATCGGCAGCTAAATAAGCTTCCCCATGGATTATTCTAACTAGAATCTTCTTCTTGTCATTAACAACAATACATCTTTTGCTTTTCTCTCTTATGTTATGCGGATTATTCAAACAAATTCCAAGTCCATTTTTAAACTTTTTTCCTCCTGCTGAAGAATAATAGCCGGTTGAACCAAATGGAGTAGCCACAATTATTCCATCGGCGACAACATTTTCTATTGATTTTCCATTAATTCTAACATTAAACCTCAAAGCTTCTATAGGAAACTTATTCCTTATTTGAACTTCATTTAAACCAATTAACTTCTTGTTATTAACTATTGCTTCAACTTTAAAAAACTCAACTATTTTATATAGCCCTCTTTTGATTTTATTAAGGCATGTGTCCAACTCATCAATCGTTACATCAATCTCTTTTGTTTTCTCTCCTTCATCTCTCAAAAGTATTTTAGGTATAGAAGGATAATTTCTTTCGCAGGTTAGAAAAGTTCCATCTCCACCATAACTAACTATAATATCAGGCTTGTATGCAGAAATTATAAAACCTTTTTTCAAAAGAAGTTTTTTGATGCGTTTGACTTCTTTTTGAGGAGAAAGGGAAAACACAAATACTCTCATAAAAAATTAAAGACAAAATGAAAATAAAAAGTTAACTCTTTTCTTCAATAGCATTAATTATTCTCTCTTTAGCAATCTTTAAAGCTGCGTCTCTCGGTTTTACATTCAATTTTTTCGCTTCTCTTAAAACCAATTTAGTATTTTTAACAATCTTCTTTTCAATTAACTCAAAAGATTTCTTCTCATCATACCCTTTATATTCAGCATAGCTTGAAATTACTCCGCTCGCATTAGCAACAAAATCAGGAACTACTAATATTCCTCTTTTATGTAAAATTTCTTCTATCGCAGGTTTAGCAGGAATGTTTTAAGCCTCAACTATAATCTTTGCTTCTATTTTATCAACATTTTTTTCATTAATAACATCGGGCATGGCTGCAGGAATTAAAATATCGACAGGCAATTCAAATATTTTCTCGTTTGGTAAAACTTCTCCTGGCTTATAGTTTATAACACTTCCAGTTTGTTTTTTTAACTTCCATAAGTTTTGGTATATCTAAGCCATCTTGATTGAAAATTACACCTTTACTATCACTAACAGCAACTATTTTGCCTCAACTTCATGTAAGAACTTTGAAGTAAAACTCCCTACATTCCCGAAGCCTTCTATAGCTACTGTTGCGCCTTTTATATCCAATTTTAAAAATTCGGCTGCAACTAAAGTGGAATGATAAACACCAAAACCTGCGCTTCCGTGCTCGTGAGGTAAACCGCCTAAATCCTTAGGTTTACAGGTTGCAGATTTTAAATTTCCATTTCCTTCAACAAACCATCTCATTTCCTCTTCTCCTGTATTAACATCTGGAGCTGCGATGTAAATCTTTGGAGCAATGTTTCTCAAAGCTTTTCCAAAAGGCAATCATCAATTGCTTCTTTATTTCTTTATTCTTCAAATCTTCTTCAATAGCAATTATTCCGGATTTTGCTCCACCAAAAGGTAAGTTTGCCAATGCTGTTTTCCATGTCATTGTTCTTGCTAATCTAAAAACTTCTTCTACTGTAACTGTTGGTGTCATTCTAATCCCGCCTTTACCAGGACCTCTTGTTGTATTGTCGATTACGACAAAACCATGAAGTTTTATTCTTGGGTCGTAAACTTCAATTATTTTTTTCTGGACCAAATTCATCCACGAACTTTTCTATCATAGAATCACCATTTATTTCCAATCAGTTCTAATAGTTGCCTTGCCTTCTTTTTTTGCAATGTAATTGTAAGCGGAAAGAGCAGCGATAGCTCCTAAACCTGCTGAAATTACAGTTTGTTTATATGGTATATCTGTAACATCTCCAGCTGCAAAAATTCCGGGGCAGCTAGTCTCGCAAGCCTTATTAATTATTATTTGATTGAATTCGTCAGTTTTTACAAGATGCTTAACATAATCAATATTAATTTCCCTTCCTATTTCTACAAAAACCATATCAACTTTAATTTCCTTTATCTCTTCTGTTTTAACATTTTTTACTAAAATGCTTTCTACTTTTTTCTCTCCTCTAATTTCAATAACAACTGAATTCAAAACTAACTCAACATTTTGTAGTTTCTTGACTTTTTCTACAGTAGACTCATCAGCTCTAAAAGCATCTCTTCTATGTATCAAATAAACTTTATTAGCAAACTTTGATAGTATTTCTGCTCCTTCTAAAGCTGAGTTACCTCCACCAACAACAGCAACTACTTTGTTTTTAGCAAAAGTTGCATCGCATGTAACACAAGTGCTCACCCCTCTTCCTAAGAATTTGTCTTCTCCAGGAACATTAAGCTTTCTTGGAATTGAGCCCCCCGCAACTATTACAGTTTTTGTTTCAAATTCCCCAACGTTGCTAATAACTTTGAAATGATCATTCAACTTTTCAATTCTAGTTACATAACCTATGAGAATTTCGGCTCCAAAGCTTCTTGCCTGTTCTTCAAAAATTTTCATAAGATTTGACCCACTTTTACCTAAATACCCAGGATAATTTTCTATTTGTTCCGTAAGCAATGTTTGTCCTCCTATGTCTAAAGAAATAACTAAAGTTTTTAACAATCTTCTTCTAGCATAGATTGCAGCTGTCAAACCTGCAGCACCAGCACCTACAATAATAACATCATACATTTTCATAACCTCTCTTTTAACCAATCTCTAATTTGTGGTTCGGGAAGAGCTCCAACAAAATAATCTACAGGTTTTCCATTCTTAAAGAGTATAACTGTTGGAACACTCATTATTCCATATTCGTTTGTAATAATTTGTGCTTCATCTACATTAACTTTGGCTAATATCAATTTTCCATTATAGTCTCTAGCTATTTTTCCTAATATTGGAGAGAGTATCTTGCATGGAAAACACCAGGTTGCGTAAAAATCAACTAATACTGGGATTTTTTTCGACCTTTCTATAACTTTTTCTTGAAAATCATCATCACCAACCTCTATCTCCACCTCATATTCTTCGCTGTTTTCTTCTTTTAGACCAAATCTCTTTCTAATTTCTTCCAACTTTCTTTTCGTTAACTTCGCTTCATATTCATCTCTCACCATATTCAACACCTAGTATAATTTTTATACTTAGTATTTAAATATGTTTATTATGATAGAGAACAAAAGTAAATTGATAAGCAAAATGGCAAGAATTTTTGGTAATAAAACAAGTTTAAAAATAATCTTAAGTTTAGAAAATGGTAAAAAGTATAGTTTTAATGATTTTAAAAAGATTTGCAAGGCATGTTCACCATCAGTAAATTATTCTATAATGGTTTTAAAAAAAGAAGGTGTCGTAAAAAGAGTCAAGGTTTCTAAAAAACATAAGAAGATATATTATGAATTGACTGATTATGGTAAAAAATGTTTGGAAGTAATCAAAAAATTCTTGTCTATTCACAAAAATCAGTAAACACCTTACAAAATTGCTGGGGAAATTTTTAAATCTTTTAGATTTTTTCAACAGCTACCATTAGTTTGAGGCGAAGAAGCGGAAAGTACTTGTGAGCATTCGTCGGGAGGAGCAATGAAAGACGAACAAATCAATCTTTTGATTCCTTCCGGACTCCTGTCAAACCCGATTACATGAACCTCATTTATTACAAGTGAGGGCGAGCCTT
>JBMSAV010000001.1:0-8530 GCA_049414645.1 Candidatus Aenigmatarchaeota archaeon | reverse complement strand
AATTTCGAGTTTGTTATAATTGATTCAGCTCCAGGTTTAGGAAGAGAAGCTTTAGCTTCTTTAAAATCTTCGAGAGAAGTTCTTTTTGTTACAACTCCAATCGTTTCCACAGTTTTAGATATTGTCAGAGCTCAAGAAGTTTTAAGAGAAGTTGGAATAAAACCAATAGGAGTTGTTGTTAATATGGCAACTGGAGCTAGCTATGAAATGAGAAAAGAAGAAATAGAACAATTGACGGGTTTGAAAGTAATAGCAACAATACCTTATGATAAAGATGTTTATAGAAGCACCGCATTGAAACAGCCAATATTTCTTTTGAATCCAAACAATAGAGCGAGCAAAGAACTTGTGAAACTCGCAGCTTTTATAAGTGGAGTTGAATATTCTGAGAAGAAAAGTTTGTTAGAAAAAGTAGCTGATAAATTTAGAGTTATTAGAAGTTATTTTTAGCTGATTTATCTTTCTAAGATGAACCTCTTTTTTGCTATTTGACTGTCTTCTATTCTTTCAATCAACATTTTTCTCTTCTTACCAATTCCTATTATAGTTTCTTCTCTCAAAACTTTCAAAGCATCTTCTAATTTTCCTTCGCTTTCACTATAAATTGTGAAAACTTTTTCTCCTTTTTTGACAGCATCTCCAACCTTTTTGTATAATAAAACTCCAGCCCCTTTGAAGATCGGAGAACCAGCAGCTCTAGCTAGAGAAGCAAAGCCACCATTATCCATCCATATCACAAAACCATCTTCTTCGGCAACAAAATCGTAAGTATACTTACCGATTGGGATGTCTTCTGGTTTAATGTTTGGATTTCCACCCTGAGCTTCTATTATTTCTCTAAATTTCTTTTCTGCTTTTCCGCTTTCTAAAATTTTCATAGCAAGCTCTTTTCCATTCTTTTTTCCAACCATTTCTAATAATATTCCAGCAATACTCGTCACTTTATCTATCTGATCTTCAATAATCTTCTTTCTCATCAATATTTCTAAAGCCTCTTTAGCTTCTAAAGCAGCACCAATAGAATAGCCAATTGGCTGTTCCCCATAAGTTATTGCTACATTAACTTTGATGTTGAGTAAACTTCCCAGCGTTATAAAATCTTTTGCAAGAATTTGAGCATCTCCTATTGTTTTAACTTTTGCTCCTCTTCCAGTTGGTATATCTATAACCAAATGGGTTGCACCAACGGCTTTCTTCTTTGCCATTATTGAAGGGAATAATAATGGATCAATTTCTAGCGGGTATTCAATTCTTATAAAAATGTCATCTGCGGGAGCCAAGTGCAAAGCTCCTCCCCAAACCAAACAACCATTTGTTTTTTCCAAAACTTTTTTCATTTCTTCTATTGTTAAATTAACTGGCATGATTGTTTCTACTTTATCAGCCGTCCCTGCAGGAGAAGTTATTGCTCGGGAAGAAGTTTTGGGAATTGTATAACCAAGAGAAGCAATTATTGGGACCAAAAGCATACTCGTCTTATCGCCTATTCCACCGCCTATCGAATGCTTATCTAGAACAACCCTTTTATTAAGCTCTAATTTCTCTCCGGTTTCAACCATTGCCATGCTCAAGCTAGCTGCCTCATTCAAATCTAGACCAAAAGAATGTAATCCAACAACAAAAGCTGTAATTTCAGATTCAGTAAGATTACCTTCAACAACATCTTTAACTATTTTGTAAAATTCTTCATATTCAAGTTTCTTACCTTTTAACTTCTTTTTTATATAGCTTAAAGATTCAGGAAAAGGTGCGAGATTCACATCTACCTCTTCCCCGTCTCTTACTTTTAATGAAGAAGAAACCTCTTCATAAAGACCAATGTAACCTTTTTCCACTAAAGTTTTCGTTACGTTTGGTATTGCCGTTATGGTTTTACCTTTGTATGAAATTTTCAGCCTCGTGGGGATTCGTGTTCCAAAATTGTGTAAATCTGTCTCATTGATTATTACTATCTTTTTATCACCTGCAGAAGTTTTCAAATTTTTTGCTTTAAGCAACATTCAATTAATTTAGTTAAACTTAGTTAAAAATATTTAAATATATTAGTATTAAATAAAAATTATGCCCCCTATACTATCCCTTACTTCACCTTATCCGGAGAGATATAACAAAAAAGTGGCGAATTTTGAACAACAGTTAAAATGGTTTAATGAAAAATTAAAAAAAGAAGGCAGAATAGTTAAGATTTCAGGTGTTGATACAATAGTTTTACCTAATTTAGAAGGACTTACTTATGATTTTATAGAGGCATATTTAAAAAGAAACCAAAATAATCGTATTTATGTTCACGATAACAGGTATGTAGATTTCGTAACCACTATTTATTATGATTATGGTGGGAGTAGACTAGCGATAGATATATTCAATATTAATGATCTCCATGAACCTTATCGTAGTGAAATAATGAAAGCCCTAGGAATAATATGACTTTGGAGAGAATGTATATACATAAAATAAGTACAATTTTCTTTACTAAAATAACTTTATAAGTTCGACAAAATTTAAGTTGATACTGCCCACTTAAATATTTTTAATTAACTTGTAAAGCGGGGTGAAAAGCTTAATGAATAACTCTAACCATTTAAAAGTCCCTTGTATGTTGTTGTAGAAAACCTTTTGTCCTTTCTTTTAAAGGAAAAGGTTTTATAAAGTTAAATAAAAAATATTTATCTTGAAACGATGAAAATTAGACCTTCGCAGGTATTGTTTATGCATTTACATTCCTCTTTTGGTTTTGGTACAGAAACATTTGGACAAAGGACAAGCTTACTTTGGCAATCAATGTAAGAATCCTTATTCAAGCATTGCCATTGAGCACCAGCATCTTCTCTACAGCAATTAGTTATTATCCAATCGCAGTCTTCATCTTTACTACAATTGGTTAACATTTCTGTAGGCCTTAAAGTGATGTTTTCTTCTTTTGAGATATTAATGCTTCCAAAGCCTTTTATCCCAACGATTCCTATACTTTGAAGTTTTGATGCCTTAAAATACAGGAAAAAATTTAGGGCGATTACTAAAATTAATATAAGAAAAAGAATTCCTATAAAAGATAGTTTTTTATCCTTTTTTGCCATTATCAATTTTTACATATGAATTTAATATGCTTCATTTAAACTTTCTTAACATAGGTTCAGTTGGGCCTAGCTTTTGCTAATTTTTCAGAAGCCTTCTTTTTGTCTTTTGCCTTATTCAAAGCGATGATTGTTACTCTTACTATATTCTCAGCTACTTGAAGTTTTAATTATTTTAATATATAACAGTTCTATTGATAACATCCATTATAATTATTGACTCCCCCGAATAATTTTTATGGAGGAAGTTGAAAGGCTTATTGAAGAATACAAAAGATTGGGTTATCTCAAGAGCAGAAAAGTTGAAAAAGTATTCCGAAAAGTTAAAAGAGAATTTTTTGTTCCAGACGAATTCAAAGATAAAGCTTATTTTGATGCACCATTACCCATTCCCGGCAATGTAACAATTTCGGCACCCCATATGCACGTTATTTGCTTAGAGGAGTTAGATTTGAAAAGGGGAGATAGATTTTTGGAAGTAGGGGCGGGAAGTGGAATTTTTCTTGCTTATGCTTATGAAATTATAAAGCAGAAAAACAAAGTTTTTGGAGTTGAGATTAATGAAGAAACTTATAAGTTTGCTTTAAAAAATTTGGAGAAAGCGGGTTATGCGGATAAAGTAAAATTAATATTGGGAGATGGTTCTTTAGGTTTGCCAGAAGAGGCCCCATTCGATAAAATTTTAGTTAGTGCAGCGGCTCCTGATTTTCCAAAACCACTAATAGAACAATTAAAAGTCGGGGGCATTATTCTTGCTATAATTGGTTATTATGATCAATATTTAGTTAAAGGAATAAAGAAAAAAGAGAATGAAATATATAAGGAAATTGTATTACCTGTTGTCTTTTTGCCATTGAAAGGAAAGTATGGTTGGGATAAATTTTAGAAAATATAAAAATTAACAATTGGCCTGCTTTTTACTACTTTTATTAAAAGATATAAAATACTGAAGAAGTATCTTTCATATGCTTTTAATCAATAATTTCTATTCTTTATCTTAAAAGCGTATTTTCAAATTTTTCTATGAAGAGGGGTAAAAAACCAGAATGGCAAAGAAAGATTGCAAAAGAGAGAATAGAAATCCTTCTAAACTTAGCAAAAAATGAAGTAAAAAAGAATCTAGAAAGGGCAAGAAGATATGTAGAATTAGCAAGAATTATTGGGAAGAGGTACAACGTTAGACTAACGAAGAAACAAAAAGATTCTTTTTGCAAAAAATGCAACACTCCTTTAATTCCAGGCTTTAATATGAAAGCTTGGTTAGATCCAAAAACCAAAACAAAAGTTATTAAATGTTTAAAATGCAATTATATCTATAGGAAACCCTACAAGTGAGAATATGAGAATGGTAACAATCTTAGCATTTTTTATTATGTTTTTCTCTGTATTTGGCTTATTTTTTATATTCGATAACTTAAACAAAATTAGCGAGAAATGCCAAAAAGGTGAAATAAATCAAGCTGTCTGTAAAAGCTTTACAGGTTTTGGAATGAATATTATAATATTCCTTTTAATAATCGCTGGATTCGTCCTTGTAATTTCTTCTACTTTCTTTATTTTAATAAGATAAGGTTTGAATAAAGTTAGATTTTACTTGAATAAAAACTTTTAAACTTTTCCTTCAATTGATAATATGCCAATTGTCTCACAAAAAGTAATGGATGCGTTGAAATCAATAGGATTAAACCTTTATGAAAGGAGTATATGGGTTGCACTTTTGTCTAAAGGTACATCTACAGTTGGGGAGTTAGCAGATCTAGCTAATGTTCCTAGAAGTAGGGCTTACGATATTTTAGAAAGTCTAGCAAATAAGGGTTTTGTGGTTTTGCAACCTTCCAAACCTTTAAAGGCTGTCGCTTTACCACCTGAAGAAGCATTAGAAAGAGTGAAGAAAAGGATGGAAGAAAAATTTAAAGAAACTATTTCTAGAATTGAAGAATTAAAAGTAAGCCCAATAATGAAAGAATTAAAAGAGATTTATCAAAAGGGTATAAAATCAATTTCTCCTGAAGAAATAATAGGAACTCTGAAAGGAAGGGAATTAGTTTTTCAAAGGTTAGAATCAATGTTTAAAATAGCTTCTAAAAACATAAGCATTTTAGTGACACCTGAAGTATTAAAAGATTTGGTATCAAACCACTTTAATGTTCTAAAAAAGGCAAAAGAAAAAGGAGTGGAAATTAAAATTGTTGTACCATCAACAAACGAAATAAAAGATGAAATTAAAATTATTAATGAAATAGCTGAAGTAAGAAGCATTAATGAAAAAGAAATTCCAATAAAAGGTAACTTTGCAATAGTTGACAATAAAGAAGTTATGATGGGGTTAGTTGATCCAAAAGAGGAAAAAGTCGAGGAGATAGCCTTTTGGACAAAAAGCCAGCATGCTGCTAGCAATGTTTTATCACCTATCTTCCAACTAATCTGGGAGAAATCTAAGCCCCTCTAAAATATTGGTCTCTTAGATAATTCCAAAGGTAAATTAATCATCTTTTTTGGAAATCCTTCACTCTCTTTTTCTATTTCCTTTATTAGTTCTTCTTCGCTAAATTCTTTTATTTCTCCGTTTTCTCTTTTTCTAACTGTAAGCTTATTATTTTTAATTTCCTTTTCTCCTACTACTATTATATAATTTATCCAAGAGACTTCTGCGTCTCTTATCTTTCTCTCAACAGTTTCATCTCTGTCATCCAAATCTGCTCTAATCATATTTTCTCTAAGTTTTAAAGCTATTTTTCGTGCATACTCTAAATATTTACTGGAAACTGGAATTACTCTCACTTGAATTGGGGAAATCCACAATGGTAATACAGGGTTTTTTTCATTAGTTAGATTATCAAAAATTACATACATAAACCTTTCTAAACTTCCTAGAATTGCAGTATGTAAAATTATTGGATACTTTTTACTTCCATCACTATCAACATATGTTATACCAAACCTTTTCGCATTCCCCAAATCTATTTGAACTGTACCAATTTCTCTAGCTCTTCCCAAACTATCGATTATATGATATTCTATATTCAAAAGCCAATAATAGTTTACTCCGGGAGGATAAACGCAAATCAAAACTGGGTAATTTTCTCTTTCCATAAGCTTTCTAAAGAAATCTTTATTTTCTTTTAAGAATTCTAGAGAGGTTAAGTTGTATAGAGAAACGTATTTTCTACCAAGTTTTTCCATTTCAGAGTGGATTTTTTCATGTAAAAACAAAAATTGCTGTTTTGCGTCCTCTAAATCCTTACAAAAAACATGCAAATCAGGCATTAAAAGCTTTCTAACTCTAAATCCTAAAAGCAATTCTCCCGACTGCTCAAGTCTATAGCTATCTGCAATTTCAAAAGCACCAAATGGTAAATTCTTATAACTCAATTGCCAATCTTTTATCATAGCAAACTGTTGAAAACAGGCAGCATACCTTAAAACCAATTGCCTATCTTCTGAGTTAACGACATACATTCTCTGACCAAATAAAGAGGCATGCTCAGCGATAGCTTTTTCTTTTAGATTGAACATATTTGTTCCTTTTACGAAATATATAGGAAAAGGCAGAGAAGAAACGACTTTAGAAACATATTCTCCAAGAATTTCTAGAATGAAAGAACCTAAGGGACCGTATCTCATATGCCCCAAATCTGACATCTCTTCCCACTCTATTCCAAACTTTTTCATAAATTTCAAATACTTTGGTTCTGGATTTTCTTTTCCTTTAACTCCTAAAGCTTCCTGCTCAACCAAAATCTTAAAATCTTCTTCTCCTTTTTTAAACTCATATTTATTGACCTCTATTAATTCCCCTTCTTTCGTTAAAATATAGTATTTCTTTTCTATCTTTCTTTCGACTATTTTTCCTTTACCTATATCTTTAAGTTGCTCCGCTAAAGGGTGTCCCTTAACAGAAAAGCTAAGCTTTTTAGTCCAGCCAAAAGGTGCCCTGTAAACCTCTATTCCAATTTCTTTTGCTATTCTCTCCATTTTATTCAATATTAATATAGACTTTACAGGATCTGCAAGAGTATTAGAAAGATGAGCATACGGATAAATAACTATCTTATTAACTTTCAAATTCTTTAATGAAGTAATAATTTCTTCTAATGCTCTGTTTGCTGTCGATTCGTCATCTTTATCTTCAACGCTTGTTAATAAAAGGAGGCAATTTTCTATTCTAACCTTTTTCTTTTCAGCATCTTCAGCAGCACTCATTTCTTTTTTAATTGGTTCATATTCAACATAATCTACATGAAGCTGAAGAATCTTCATTCTATTCACCTCCAATTATTAGAAAAAGAATACAACCGAATATAAAAATAAATAGAAAAAAGTTAAGGTTTTGTTTGAAGGTCACCTATCATTTGCTCTATTTACTTTTTCTATATTTAAGCTTTCCCTTATTTATTAAAGAAGTTAAGTAAGCTATTTTCTCTTGCCAAAACTTTACTTCTTTTATAGTTCTAGATTGAAAAAGGGCTTCTCTCGCCATTTCTAACTCTTCTAATAAATCATCCCCGCTTGCATAAGGCTTTACTTTCATATTACTATTTGGTAGTTAAACTATTTAAGCTTTACTATTCTGTAGTAATTACTTGGTTTAGCTTAAATTTTTAGAAAAAAATAAAAAAAAATGGAAAACATAAATGAATTTCTCACAAAAGTTTTAAAAGTGATAGTGCCAGATAAAAAAAAGGAAAAAAGATTAAAGTCTTTAGCTAACAAGGTATTAAGAGTAGCAAATAGGAAAGCTAAAAAATATAAAGCAAAGGCAATTATAGTTGGGAGCATAACTAGAGATACTTGGCTTCCGGATAAAGAAGAATTTGACATATTCATACTTTTCCCCAAACATTTAACAGCTTCTCAATTGGAAAAATACGGGCTAGAAGTTGGTAAGAGTATCGTTAAGGAAATGAAAGGAAGTTTCACTTTAAAATATGCCCAACATCCTTATCTTTCTGCAAAGATAGAAAATGTAGAAATAGATATAGTTCCTTGTTATAAAATAAAAGATACCTCCGAGTTGAAAAGCGCTGTTGACAGAACTCCTTTCCATGTTGCTTATTTGCAAAATAAACTTAAGAAAAAACAAGCAAATGAAGTTAGGTTGTTGAAGAAATTTTTAAAGAATCATAATCTTTATGGAGCTGATGCGAAAACTCAAGGTTTTTCCGGTTATTTATGCGAGCTTCTAATAATAAAATATAAAAATTTTGTTAACCTTTTAAAAGCTGCTAGCGAATGGAAAGTTCAAGAAATAATAGACTTAGAAGAGTTTTATAAGAAGGAAGAGTATGACAATTTAAGAAAAATTTTCAAAAATCAGTGCTTGATCGTTATAGATCCTACAGATAAAAATAGAAACGTAGCTGCAGCTTTAAGCAGCGAAAACTTTTTCAAATTTAAAAAAATTAGCGAGGAATTTTTAAAAAATCCGTGTGAAGAAACTTTCTTTGGAAAAGTAA